>CAXHHS010000527.1:0-5498 GCA_964015645.1 uncultured bacterium | reverse complement strand
CTTAACAACCGTAAGTTACGGCCAATGGATTTCGGTATCGGAAGAGATTGCCAATGACATTAAATTGAACAAAGAAAAATTTACGAATAAACACCGGGAAGTTGTGAAAGTCGAAGCGGGTACGGTTTCGATGTCTATGCCAGCCTTAGTTCAACCCGGCATGAAAAATAAAGTTGCCACCACAACTTTCGATCAAATTGATAAAAACATGTTGTCTGTCGATGAGCGGAGCGGCGAATGTATTGCCCGGATCGATGGCGTCTCCGCTAATAAAACCGGTGCCGTTAAAGCGCTGGCAATTATGGCCGGGGATATTGAACAAGGCCATCGAAATATTGTTCGTGAAGACCATCCCCACGAAATTCCCTGGCTACGCGGCGACGAAACACTCTATCCAGATCCCTACGACCGGTATACCGAATATCGCTGGTCAATTTCCGTAGACATGGAAAGCTGCACCGGTTGTTCGGCCTGCGTCGCGGCATGTGCGATGGAAAACAATGTGCCATGTGTTGGGGAAGAAGAGAATCTAAAAGGGCGGGAAATGTCCTGGATTCGCGTTCAGCCGTATTATCATGACGATGGGACGCTGGATAACCTGATAATGCTTTGCCAGCAGTGTGATTTTGCTCCTTGCGAAAATGTTTGCCCGGTTTACGCCACTTATCATAATGAAGAAGGGTTGAACGTGATGGTATACAATCGCTGTGTAGGAACGCGGTATTGCCACAATAACTGCCCCTACAAAGTGCGTCGTTTTAACTGGTTCGATTGGACGGATGAAGGTGCCTGGGCAGAGCCGATGACCCGCATGTTGAACCCGGAAGTCTGGACACGTCCCAAAGGCGTTATGGAAAAATGCACCTTCTGCGTGCAGCGAATTCGCGATGCCAAAGAAGTTGCCAAAGACGAAGGCCGTAAAGTGCAAGACGGCGAAGTTACCCCGGCTTGCGCCCAAACTTGCCCCACTAATGCCATCACCTTTGGCAATCTTTTAGACCACAATTCCGAAGTGTATAAAAAATCTCAATCTGATAGAGCATTCCGCGTCCTGGAAGTCCTGGGGACGGGGCCAGCAGTTCACTATCTGCGCAAGGAGGAACATGCATGAGTTCACACACGAAGGCGCCTGCTGATGACAGTGCCTTGCAGCAAGAAAATTACGCAATCAACTACAAAGAGCAGTTAGAAAAAGATGTTTTTGCCGCTATCAGCAAGCCACGGCCCATCTTTTACGTCGGCCTGGCAATGTCGATCATCGGTGTAATTATCGGTGCATCCTCCTGGGCCTATCAAATTATTACCGGGTTAGGCGTTGCAGGCATTATGAATCCCGTTGGTTGGGGCGTTTACATTACTGACTTCGTATTTTGGGTCGGTATTGCGCATTCCGGAACATTAATTTCGGCGATCCTCTTTCTATTTCGAGCAAAATATCGCAACCGCTTTAACAGGACGGCAGAGGCAATGACGGTTTTTGCCGTTTTAACCGCCGGGCTATTTCCTTTAATTCACCTGGGGCGCGTCTGGTTTTTTTACTGGCTGTTTCCCTATCCCAACCAGCGTCACTTGTGGGTTAACTTTAAATCACCGCTGGTGTGGGATGTATTTGCCGTTAGCACCTATTTAACAGTGAGTGTCGTGTTTTGGTATATCGGTTTAGTACCGGATTTAGCGATTGCCCGCCGTATTAAAAAAGGGTTTTTGCAAAGCCGCCTTTACAGCATTTTTTCGTTAGGGTGGACCGGTTCCTTTCGGGAATGGCAGCATTATAATCAGCTCTACAAATTCCTGGCCGCACTGGCAACGCCGCTGGTCTTATCCGTGCACTCTGTGGTATCCTGGGACTTTGCAATGGGTGTTGTCTACGGATGGCATACTACCATTTTTGCGCCATATTTCGTTGCCGGGGCAATCTTTTCCGGCTGTGCAATGGTGATTACATTGATGGTTCCCATGCGCCACATGTTTCGCCTGGAAAAATATGTAACCATCGATGATTTTGAAAAACTTGCCAAGCTCCTGATGTTAACCGGGCTAATAGTTTCCTACGCTTATATTGTCGAATTAGCCCTGGCTGTTTATAGTGGCAATGTGTACGAGTATGAGCAATTTATCTATCGCCTTACCGGGGATTATTGGTGGGCATACTGGATAATGATTATTTGTAATGTTGTCTCGCCGCTAACATTATTCGTCAGGAAATTAAGGCGTAACTTAATATATTTATTTGCTTTATCGATTCCAATAAATATCGGGATGTGGTTCGAGCGGTTTAATATTATCGTGATTTCCCTGGCAAAAGACTTTGATCCGTATTCATTCGGCCTGTATACACCGACCTGGGTGGAATGGGGAATTACAATCGGTAGTTTCGCCTGGTTTTTTACCTTCTTTTTACTTTTCACAAAAACCATCCCGGTGCTGCCGGTAACCGAACTGAAAGAGGAGGTGGAATAGTGGAATTTCGATTTAATGATAAAAAAAGTTTTATGGATAAGCTTACGGAAATTTTCGAAAGCGGCGTTTCTCCCCGGAAAGTTGAAATTTATATGCCGCATCCCGATCACGATATCGAGCATTTGGTAGAACATTACAGCAAACCCAGTATGTTGAAGTATTTTACCCTTGTCGGCGGATTAACCGGCTGCATTACCGGTTATGGATTTGCCGCCTGGAGTTCTATTGATTGGGAATTGGTAACCGGTGGAAAACCGTTTTTTTCCTGGCCGGCCTACACTGTAATCGGTTTTGAGATGACCATTCTTTTGGGAGCGCTCTTTTCATTTGCCGGATTGTTGATCCTGGGAAGGCTGCCCAAGTTTAGCAAAATCGCCAAACCTGCGGAATTCAGCAACCAATTTGTGGTAATACTTGAGGATGAAGGATAAGAGATTATGAAAATCGATATGAAAGTTTTAATTGCATTTGTTGTTGGCGCTGTTATTATTGCCGGGTTCGAATTTATGTTTGCCGGTGGCTCTCTGCTATATTGCATGCTTTTTTTTATTGCCATTTCCCAGGGGCCGATTGCTATTGTTGCGGCGGTAGATATCGTCAACTCGCAGTGGATAAAACCCTACAAAGCATTGATGTTCTCTGTTCGGCACATGATCCTGTTCATCGCCCTGTTGTTTGGGGTATTTTTATTAGCGGGCAAACTGGAATTGTTCGAAGCCTGGATGCATGGACATCAAACCGCCTGGTTAAATCCCGAGTTTTTTAGTATTCGCAATATCGCGTTGCTGCTGCTGGCATGGGTTGTTGCTAACAAATTCGCCAAGGAATCACTTGCTACTAGTGATAAAAAGGTAAAGTGGTCATTGTTTTGGCTATTTACTTATGTTCTCAACCAGACAATTATTGCCTTCGATTGGGTAATGTCGCTAATGTATCCCTGGATTAGCACGCTATTTGGTGCGTACTTTTTTGTTGAAGCGTTTTACTCCGGTTTGGCATTGGCCGCGATATTCACCTATTTTTACCATCAAAACCTGAGCGAAACCTATTCCGAAAAAACCTTCAAAAAATCACAAATGGATATGATGACGCTCTTTTTTGGCTTTAGCGTTTTTTGGGGATACCAGTTCTTTTCACAATACCTTGTTATTTGGTATGGCAATATCCCGGAAGAAGTCGCCTACCTTAAACATCGCCTGGATCAATTCTCTATTTTGCTGTACCTGGTAATCGTCATCCTGTTTGTAATTCCGTTTATCACCTTGCTTTTTCGAAAAATTAAGGGGAATCCTCGTGCTGTATTGCCAATCGGTTTAATTGTTTGGAGCGGTATTTTATTGGAAAGAGTGATTATGTTAGCATATCACATGCCGCTGCACCCGGTAATTACGCTTGTCGAATTTGTTATTATGGCTGCCATATTTGTTTGGGTTATCAAAAATCGAACGGATGTGGCTCCACAACCGTAATAAACTCAGTTAATAAATGTGTATAAAGAAGCCCGGTCTACGTGATCGGGCTTTTTGTTTTTTACACTCAAAATTCGCTTGCTAATACGTTTCCGGTAAAGCATATTTTTTAATTCATTATGCAAATGTAGATTTGCAAAACCCGGGAGAGATCGTTATGAAAATTGCCGATCTTCTTAAAAAAAGAAAAGATACTGTCATCACCATCCACCAGGATCGCTCGGTTTATGATGCGATTAAGATATTATTTGAAAATAACATCGGGGCTGTTTTGGTGAAAGATGATAATGATAGCCTGGCTGGCATTGTAAGCGAAAGAGATATACTGCGAGAATGTTACCGGAATATCGAAAATTTAAAAGCGTTTAAAATTAAAGATATGATGACAACGAATCTTTTTGTTGGTGAGTCGGAGGATGACCTGAGCCATGTAAAAACAGTGATGGTCGAAAATCGTATTCGCCATTTACCGGTTTTGGAAAATGAAAACCTAATTGGTATCCTCTCCATGCGCGATATAGTAGAAGCGGAATTGTTAAACACTCAACTTGAAAATCGGCAGCTAAAAGAGATGATGAAAGGGAAAGATAAAACTCAAAATGGTTAAATGGTTACATAACTAAATTGCTTCTACTCGTTCTACAGCGATGTTTACCCCTGTGGGGCTGTGGAACGCATAAGATGAAGCTCCGCCTTCTGTAAAAAGAGGAGAAAATATGCGCTCTCAAAAATTAACACTTCAAAATACCCAGGGTCAAAATTTATCCGCCCGCCTGGATTTACCGATTGACGGCGAACCAATTGCTTACGCGTTGTTTGCTCATTGTTTTACCTGTTCGAAAAACCTGAAAGCCGTCGGTAACATCAGCCGGGCGTTAACGCAACGAAAAATCGCCGTGTTGCGTTTTGACTTTACCGGGTTAGGGGAAAGCGAGGGCGATTTTGCCGACACGAATTTTTCTTCTAATGTATCGGATTTGATATGTGCTGCAGAATATTTGGCAGTGAAATTTAAAGCGCCTAAAATTCTTATCGGGCATTCCCTCGGCGGGGCAGCGGTGCTGCAAGCTGCCGGAGAAGTGCCTTCCAGCGTTGCAGTTGCAACAATTGGTGCGCCTTGCGATCCGGAACATGTCGCCAAAAACTTTGAGATTGCTCGCGAAAAAATAGAAGCCGAAGGAGAAGCGGAAGTAACATTAGCCGGAAGAAAATTTAAGATTAAAAAACAATTCCTGGAAGATTTGGAAATAAACTCAATGAAAGATCATATTCGTAATTTGCGGAAAGCATTGCTGATCTTCCATTCGCCAATAGATTCCACCGTCGGTGTAGAGAACGCAGCATTAATTTTTAAAACCGCGCTACACCCAAAGAGTTTTATTTCGCTGGATAATGCCGATCACCTGTTAACAAATGAAAACGATGCCCAATATGTTGGTGCGGTATTAGCTGCCTGGGTGGAAAAATATCTTGATATAGAAGATTCGGAAACAGGTTCCCCTTCCTTAATACCGGAAACAGATAAAGTCGTTGTTCGCACCGGAGAAGAGGGGTTTTATACTGAAATTT
>CAXHHS010000526.1:0-5503 GCA_964015645.1 uncultured bacterium | reverse complement strand
CAGTTAACATAGCGGAGTCCGCAGCCAGCCAGGGCGTTTCGGATTGCGAATTGACATCGTGCCGGCCCCATTGTGCCGGAATGGTTACATCGCCGATTTGTAAATCGGGATTTATGCCGCCGGCAATCCCGCAAAAAATGATGCTTTGCACATCGAAGTTTTCCAAAATCGCCCGGGTAGTATTTTCCGCTCTTTCCAACCCGATGCCGCTGAGCGCCAATATAACGGATTTCCCGGAAAGTTCGCCGATGTGATACGTGCGGTTATCGATGAGGGTATCCCGAACCGTTGCCGCTTGCAACAGCGGCGTTATTTCCGGCCTGAATGCGGATAGAACTACCAGGTATCCATCGGCAGTGGTTTCCTCAATTTTTTCCTCTATTTGAATTACCGAATTCCTATTGCACGCCGAAGTTATGATTAGTAGAATCAAAAAGAGAGTTTGGTTTAATTTTCTAACTGTTGAAAAATATGGAATTTTCATTTTCTTATTCACTTGAAGACTGTTTATCTTTTGAAATTATCTATCATTATGTTTCTACGAAACTCATTCCAATCCCTCATCACTCTCTTTCGGAAACCACTTTTCCAGGGTTTCCTTCAATTTTTTTAATCGTACCGGTTTAGCCATGTAGCCATCCATTCCGGCAGCGAGGCATTTTTCGCGGTCAGCCTTCATGGCATTGGCGGTCATGGCAATAATTACCGGTTTATGGTCGTGGTAATTTTCTAAAATAACCTTCGTCGTCTCAAAACCATCCATTTCCGGCATTTGAATATCCATCAAAAGCAAGTTGTAGTGCTTCGTGTTCAACGCTTTTAGTACTTCCCGGCCATTTGTGGCAATATCCGCCCTTATGCCAAGCCGCTCCAGGTATTTTAAAGCCACTTTTTGGTTGATGGCATTATCTTCGGCAACCAGGATTTTTAAATCTGTTCGGTGAGAGAATTTTTCCGGTGCTGCATTGTTATTTTCGGAATCGGGTAATTCCGGCTCTGCTTCTCCTTTGTACAGTGTTCCATGAATTACATTAAAAAGCTGCGATTGCAATACCGGCTTGCTTAAATATGCTGATATATGTTGGGAGTTTGTATCGCTGCCGGACGAATAATTAGAAGATGATAAAATGATAATCGGCAATTTTTCCGCCGAATGGGTTTTCCGAATTCGTGAGGAGAGTTCTCTTCCGTTTATTTGCGGCATCTGCATATCAATAATGGCAAAATCGAAATCTGTCGGTTGTTCTTGTAATATCATTTCCGCCTTTTGTGGTTGATTTACGATTGTGGTAGATATTCCCCAGTTTTTTAGCTGTGTTTGGAGTATTTTTAAATTGGTATCGTTATCATCCACAATTAGAGCGCGTTTGCCTTGCAGCCGTTCTTTCGAAATGCCAGTTGTTTCAAGCTCCGGTAATTCGCCGATTTCTGCTTTAATTGTAAAATAAAACGTAGAACCTTTGCCCTCTTCGCTTTCTACCCAAATTTTGCCGCCCATTGTTTTTACCAGCATTTTACTGATGGCGAGACCTAGCCCGGTGCCGCTATATTTTCGATTCGCAGACGAATCGACCTGGGAAAACGATTTGAATACGCGTTCGATTTTGTTAGCAGGAATTCCGATACCGGTATCTTTGATTTCGAACTGTAGTTCGCAATTGGCATTTAATTGATGTCGAATTTCGACGGTTACAACAATCTCGCCGCTTTCAGTAAACTTGATGGCGTTATTAATCAAATTCACCAAAATTTGCCGTAAGCGGATGGGATCCGAAATAATGATGTCGGGAACATCCGGCTCTTTGTAATACATCAATTCCAGGTTTTTAGCGTTGGCAGAAGATGAGAGCAACACCAAAACGTCTTCCACGCATTTGGTTAAATCGAAGGCTTCCAATTGTAGGGTTAATTTGCGAGATTCGAGGCGGGAAAAATCCAAAATATCATTGATAATCGTTAGCAGGTTCTCTCCACTAATGCGGATAGATTCTACATATTCTCGCTGCTTTTTGGTCAATTTGGTATCCAGCAACAATCCGGTCATCCCAATTACCCCGTTCATGGGCGTGCGAATTTCGTGGCTAACGGTGGCGAGAAATTTGGATTTTGCTTTTGCCCCGGCTTTGGCCTCTTTTGTCGATCGTTTAAACGATTGTGCAAACCGGTAGGAAAGTATCAGCGATTGAAAAAAGAAAAACCCCAGGTAGCCGATGAATAAAAACAACGGCGATTCTCCAACGATTCGGTAATACCCTAAAATTTTCAAGAAAATCGCAACCATGATCATCGCTAAACTCAGTACTGCATAAATTGCCCCATCGCGTTTGTGAATGGCAGCGACAACGAATATGTATCCGGCATAAAATAAATAAACTACGAGTAGGAAAAAAAAGGGCGTTAGCGTTTGTGTAAAAACTTTGGCGGGAAAGACCACCGTTATTGTGATTAAGATTAAACAGATGGTTTGCAAAAAGCGAATAAGCGCTTTGGAAGATTCTTTGGGGTAAAGTTCATATACAAATTCACTAAATATAGCGGTACTCAAAAACAGGGCAAGATATTCCAAATGTATGGAAAGCTCTATATTCAAATAGGGGAAAAAATTGTGAATGGTATACAGCCCATATCCCAAAACGCGATAGGTGTAAACGAGGCAGAATATCGAAAAGAATAAAACATACTTTTCCTTTTGGCCGAACAGGAACAACCCCAGGAAAAACAAGCCGCCCATAATCAAGCTGCCGGCAAGTAATAAATCTAACGCGAAGCGGGTCTCGCGTTTTTTTGTAAGAGAATCGGCAGTGCCGAGGAGAATATTGTTTGAAGCGCCGCCTTTGCTATGATAAAAATTGGCAATTTGTAAAACGATTTCAATTTTCGAACCATTCGCAGAAAAGGGTTTTGTTACGGGAAGCCAATATGGCTTTGTTGTTTCTTCGCTAGTTCCAACAATGCCATTTTCGGAATACGGCATCCCATTTATCCACATTCGATAACTAGTATAGAAATCAGGTACTTCCAGCGCCAGTACCGGTAGTGTGCTATCGGTAAGAATTGTTAATCGATAGGTCGCATACCCGTTGGATGGCAGGGAAATACCATTGCGTTTAATGTCGTTCCAAAGCGCCGGAAATTCAGGAAATTGGGGAGATAGGTTTAGTGATTTTTCAAAATCCTGCGGTACAAGCAGTTGCTGCCAGTAAAATTCCCACTGGCCTTTTAACGCTACTGGCCTGGCATTTTGGAAATCCCAATTTCGCAAGTCCAGTTTGCCGCCTCGTGTAACAGGAATATCGTTTGCTTGTGAAAAAAGAAAATTGCCAAATCCCCAGGCAAAAAAAATTACCCAGGCAATAATCGCCTGGCGATTGTTGAAAACCATAATCGTTTGTTCGTTTATTTTTTTGAATATAATAAAAATCGCCGGTTTTTGGGTTAACTTTATTAACTTTCGGAAGAATACGGTATAAACATTTAGTTTGATAAATGAAATACCTAATAGGCCAGGAATTTAATGACGCTCATTAAAACGCCCTTATTGATTGCCCACCGCGGCGAAAGAGTTTTATCACCGGAAAATACTATAAAAGCTTGCCAGCTTGCCCTGGAGCAAGGCGCAACCGGCCTGGAGGTTGATATTCGCTTGTGTCGAGCCGGGGAAATCATTTTAATGCATGATCCGTTTTTGCGCCAGCATTTCGGAAAACGAAAACCGGTAATCTTTAGTTCATTGGCTGAGATCAAATCTCTTTCTTTCAGCCAAAGAGAATATCAGTTTCCCGATAGCGTTTGCACGTTGGAGGAATTTCTGGAGGAGTTTAAAGGGCGAGTTCCGATTAACCTCGATGCAAAATCGCTAACCCTTAAAACTGCCAAATTTGCCAAAAAGCTGGCGAAATTATTTGAAAGGATGGAAATTCGGGATCAAGTTTGGGTCTCGTCCTTTAATCCGCTGCTCATCAAAAATATTAAAGCGATTAAATCTACCATTCGTACCGGCTACTTGTTTCAAAACCCCGCCGGTGTGCATAAATTTATCGACACCTTTTTATCTACCGACGCCTGGCATCCCCATTTTAAAAATGTGACGCAAAAGTTTATGAAAAGAGCCAAACAGCTTGGTAAAGAAGTTTATATCTGGACAGTCAATGATGAAGCGGTACTAAGCCATATTCAACAATTTGATTTTCATGGGATTATCACCGATCGATTTTTTAGGACTTCTGCTTTGAAAAAAGTTAAAGAAAAGGGTAGTTCAGTTTTTTAATCGTTTTGCCCATAATCATTTCGCCATTCATTGTTTACCCGGCCCCTTAAAATAAACCTATTTTCCAAAACCAAGATTTAATCACTCACCTCCTAACATTCCCCCTTACATTCATCCTGCTTGTGAGATATATAATTGCGATAATTATATGTTTATACAGAAGGAGACACTTCATGGATTTAAATCTTATCATTATTATTGCCAGTATTGCTATCGTTCAATTTTTCGGAATATTGTTTCTGGTGCGTCGTTTTTATAAGGAGACACAACTCGATTATATCGCCTTAAATTCGCGCATGGAAAAACATACCGGGGCATTGGCAGGGATAAACGGCATGTTTTCCAGCACTCAAAAACACCTGTCGCATTTTGATGTAACGCTAAACAAACAAAACCAAAATTTGCAACAATTAACTAAAATTGTGGAGCACCATCAAAAAAACCTAACGGCAATCGAAACACGGGTTACGGAATTCGAAAAGGCCGGTGATTTATTCAAATGTTTGTTTGATGAATTGCCTGCGGCAATCGATAAATACAACCAGGTAATGAATAAATTAAAAGAAGACGCGGAAGCGGATTTAAATAAAGCCCAGGCCAACAAAGATGGCGAGCTGATTAAATACCAGGAACAGGAATTGGAAAGCCTGGCAGTTCGCAAAAAATTAATTGGCGAACTGCCCGGTTTAATTTCCCATCTTAAAGAAGCGCTTAACCCGGTTAATGATCGACTAAAACTATTTTCAGGAAAAGATAAATATCCCACCGGAACAATCTTATCTTATCCCGCACGGCGCGCAAGAACATTTCTGGCTGCAATTGGCGAGCAGCCGTTTTCGCTAAATGAAATTGATGCTATGCCAAAAGAAGAGCCAACAAATGAAGTAGAAAAAACAGCGAACTCCCCGGAACAATCCGATGATTCAATCGATGAAGCAGCGGTCAAAAAAGTTACCCGCAAACGCCGGGGCAAAGCGGAACAAGCTGCGTGAATCTCGTAATTGCACTGCTGCAAATGGGAATAAACTTAACTTTATCGTTGAACGAAGGGCGTATAGCCCCGGCGTTTCGGATAGACGTTAGCCTTAACGGTTTTGCTTGCTCCGAAGGAGAGCTACGCTCAGAATCCTGTCAAATTTCCCCTTCGAGGGCTACTCTCCGCACACAAATCCAGCAGGAGAGAAAAGCGCCAGTTTTTCTTCGAACTCATCCCCCAAACCCCCTTCTCTTGCAAAG
>CAXHHS010000525.1:0-5504 GCA_964015645.1 uncultured bacterium | reverse complement strand
TACATGCCCGTTGGCGGCGTAGATATCAAGATCGCCGTCGAGGTCGATATCAAAAAAATTGGTGCCAAACCCCAGGAACAACAAACTCGATATCCCCAGCCCGGAGAGGTAAGTAGCATCGGTAAAAAAGCCGTTGCCGTCGTTCCGGTATAGTGTGTTTGTCTCGTTGCTGAAATTGGTCACAAAAATATCCAGGTAACCATTGTTGTCGTAATCACCAACATCGACGCCCATGCCGGCTTCCATAATGCCGTCTTCGTTGTACCCGGTGCCGGAAATTAAGGAAACATCCGTAAAGGTGCCATCGCCATTATTTTGATACAAAAAATTAGCGGTTTTATCATTGGCAACGTAGATGTCGGCATCGCCATCATTGTCATAATCGGCGCAGACAATACCGAGGCCTTTTCCTGGCTCTGAATTCAGTAACCCGGCCTGCCCGGTTACATCCGTGAAAGTGCCATCGCCATTGTTTTTGTAGAGAATGTCAGGCACGCCATTATATACATCCGGGTGACAGTAAGCACGAATATCTTTCTGGCCGCACTGAATATGATTCTCGAAGGTAAAATCAACATAATTAACAACATATAGATCGAGGGCGCCGTCGTTATTATAATCAAAAAATGCCGCGCTGGCGCCCCACTTTTCATCACCCACACCAGCTTGTTTCGTAACGTCGGAAAAGGTACCATCGCCGTTGTTGCGATACAGCGTATTGGCTCCGTAATTAGTGAGGTAAATATCGCTGTCGCCGTCGTTATCGTAATCTGCAACTGCGCAGCCAATACCGTAGTTTTTATCGCCTAACCCGGATCGTTCGGTTGCATCTTTAAAAGTGCCGTCGCCCTGGTTTTGAAACAGTTTATTCGTCGGCAATATCTCAGCCGTAAAGCCAGGCAGGGGAGCGCCGTTAATGAGATAAATATCCAGATCGCCATCGTTATCGTAATCCCAAAAAGCGCAACCGGAACCCATTGTTTCAACATAATATCGCTCCCCGCTGCCGCCGTGGGTATGCCGAAAATTAAGTCCTGCGCTGGCAGTAACATCTATCAATTGAAGATATTGTTTGTCCTTCGATGCTTCCGGGGCGCTTTGCCCGGCGAGCCAGGAACTCGCCAGGAGCAATAGCATAAATACGATAATAAAAGGGTGCACTCGGAAAATGATAATATGTTTGGGGAAGCGGTGTATTGATGAATCGTGGCAAAAATAGTCTGCTGTCCATTTATATGCATCGACTCCGCTCAGCATGACAGCGTAAGTTACTCTCTGCATGACTGTGCAAGTCACCCTGAGCGGAGGCGAAGGGTGGGACTCCTGCGACGGGCTATTTCTGCCGGGGTGCATTAGTTGGCGGGGCATCAAAAAACCATAATAAAAAACATTCATTATAACGGATTAAGGTCGGATTAAAACTTAAGAAACTTGGTATGTGGTTTCTGGGTTTTCCAGGCGTTCCAGCGGATTTGAAACGAGGTGAACTCCGGCAACTCGCGGTCTTTATATTGGCCGCTAATACAGGTTAAGCCTGCCTCACCCTGTAAATGATACCATAGGCTTTCCGTTTCCCAATCGTATAGTACAAACGTATCGTTGTAAGTCCAGCCGCTGGGAGCCAGCGTCAGTACTCTCCCGCTAATTTCGCGACTGTACACGGCAGTCAGGTTAACCAATGGTCAGTATGCGACGGCAACGTGAGTCTCGCCAAATTTCTCGTTAGCGACTTCGTGGTTAAACAAAATCGTTAGTGGATAGGCGCGAGCGTCGCCTTCAAATTCGGCGCCTATTACAAGGTCGCTGTTAAGATTGCGGAAAAAATTGTCACCAGGATAACCCGGCTCTCCCGGGCAGATCATTTTGGGCAGGATAAGCGGGGCAAACCAATTGGGGCCGAGTCCATATTGCCAATTCTCCGGCTGCATACCATACTCGTTAACGGCATGGGTTATATCCCATTGCTTGCCTGTCTGGTCAGTGATATGGATTTTCTCTCCACTCGTTTCTACTTCAGCCGGGCCTTGTACAATGGCTGGGCCATTTTCCGAGCAGCCATTTAAGAAAAAGACGCAAAGGATGAATCCTGCCAGTAGAAAAAAAATTGAGTTAAAGAGAATAATGGGTTGTTTATATCCACCAGGGGCTGATTTTTGCATTATTAAATAACTGTGGTTGAGTGTTATAGTGTTATAGTGCTCAAGCATTCGGGCTATTTAAAAACATTCTAGCGTTTAGATAATGTTAAACAAATGAGGTTGTAAGTGTCATAGTTCGACTCCGCTCACTATGACGAAACGGTCACCCTGCCAGGCTGAGCGGAGTCGATGCCTATTTTGCAAGAAGCATAATTCGTTTAACACTACCAGTACTTGAACACTTAAACACTAACAGCGTCTATTCTACAATTCAATTCCGATTGAGAATCGTTGAATCTCGCTGGCATCAAAATCATCGAGTTTCGACATTGAATAATCGAGTTTGAATTTTGAGACGTGAACGCCTGCTCCAACGCTGTAAGAGCCTTCATCATGGCCAAAAGTATATCCGCCGCGGAGCATTAGTACATTCGCAAACTTGGCTTCGATACCGGCCGGAAACCGTTGCACCGAGTTGGCATTTTTGAGCAAATCTACCGAGCCAGTGATCACAACATTTTCACTCTGTGTGAATGATCGAGTATCCATTGAAACACCGATGCGGAATGCCTGGGGAAGCGGTATTTTTTCCGGGGTATAGGTATCCGTCTCTTCAAATCCATTTCCGGAAAAACTGACATCGGGACCAAAGTTGTTCATAGAAGCGCCGATTTTAAGGCCACGATACCCGGTATCAAAGATGGTACCGACATCGAAGGCGATGCCGCCGCCGGTAACTCCCGCCAAATCTTCCTGAAAGTATTTTGCCGTGAACCCTAAGGAAAACTTTTCCGATAATTTGCGGGCGTAGGAAACACCAATCGCAATATCCGAAGCATCGAGGATATTTCCGGTTCGCGGATCGGATTCGCCAATCGCCGGGAAATCGGTTTCAATAATGTCACCATAATCCAAAACGGTGATGCCAATGGCAAACGTACCGATATCCTCTACGACAAACGCTGCGGCAGCAGCTTCGTAGCGGGTATCAACCAGGTATTCCGAATGCGTAAAACTAATGCTGATGTTCTCAACCAGCCCAAGTCCGCCGGGATTCCAAAATACAGCTAACGCATCATCAACCATAGAGGTATAGGCCTGACCCATAGCGGTGGGTCTTGCGCCGTAACCGAGGTTGAGAAATTGGAACCCGACCGAACCGGCTTTATCATCTTCTGATTGACCGAAGGCATCCATAGAAATCAAGCCGGCGGTCAAGAGAATAATTGTAATTATGTGCAATTTCATCTTCATGTTAACCTCCAGGCTTAACGAATGATCATTATTTTACCGAATTGAACATGACCGGTCGAATGATCTTCGACCCGGTAATAATAAATGCCGGTAACCGCCGGAATACGGGTACGGGATACCAGATCCCATCTTTCTGTGCCGGCGGAGGTGCTGCTATGGTCCAGGATGCGAATCAGGTTTCCGGATACATCAAAAATCTTGATGGTTGCATTCTCGGGCATACCGGTAAAAAGCACTCCTTCTCCCGGGCTGGTATCAGCACGCCAGGGGTTGGGAACCGGAACCACAGTATTGGTTTCCTGGAACTCCTGACTGGAAAATGGCCCGGGAAAGACACTAACACTGGGCGGCGAGACCGGAATTCCAAGTTCCGGGTGCAGCGGGTAATTCATGGTGCGATAGCTTTCCAGGGAGGGAAGGCCGTTGGGAAGCGGGGTGCCCTGCCAGTCAGTCAGTGACGGGTCTCCATCATCATAAGCGGCAACATAATACCAGTAATTAAAGCCAAAAATGACGTTGTTGTCAAAAAATTCATACGTATTACCGCTAATGCGATATGTGCTCAACTCAGACTCGGGAATCTCTTTGATCATTCGGTATGGGCCGCCGGAATTACCCGCAAATGGCTGGCTCACACTGATATTGCTTGGCAGCGGCGCCCCTTCAGCTTGCAGAATGTCTCCACTATTATTTCTCGGTGATACCTGGGCACGATAGATTCGATAACCGGCAAAGTCAGCTACGCCAAGATCCGGGTCTACGGCTCCTTCATTCGGATTTTCCCAATAGACTCTCACTCTTAAGTCAGAAGTAACTTTAAGCTCATCTTCAAACATTTGAGGGGCCGGCGGGGGTTTGGGAAGATTGTAACCCCACTCAAAGGCTTGCCTGGCAGCCCTGGAGGCATTTTTTGCGCCTTCCAGGCCGGAGCCAGCAAGAATGGCTGTTACAACTCGGACGCTTTCGTCTCTATTAATCTCCCAGGGACCGTATGCCTGCATATACCGCATATCGGTTTGCGGGGGATTTACGGTTTTTTTATCCCCGGATAGTCCCGGGTCAAAGGTGAAAGCGTCGGACGTCGCTTCATCTTCAGCATTGAAAACCGCCGTTGAGAACAGAAAACGTTTGGCAGGGGTTTGCGGGTCATCGTCCCCGGTCCACCAGTAATGAGAAATCGTACTGGCCGGGAAATTCATGAGCTGGTTCCCGACGTAAAGCTCCACGTCCGGTGAGGAAATCCAGGTGCGCCCGACGTGTACGCCACGCCATTCTCTCAGGGGATCATCGATACCGGTGTCGTCGGCGGAGGTTGAAGCGCGGTCGGCGTCAATCTCAAATGTCGAGTAAGTTTCTTCATCATAATCGACCCCATCGTCGTCCCAAAAGTTTTCTAAAAATCCATCCGGGCCGACATTCCAGACACAGTCGTGATCCGCTTTTACTCCCAGGGTAACCTGGTCGAGAGTTGGCACAGCAGAAGCATCCGGCGATCCATCGCCATCCAAATCTCCGTCGTAAGTAATTGTGATGTCGTCGATGATGAAATCGTTGAAATCAAAATACTCGGTCGGCGAGCCGATATGAAAGTAGTTATTGCTAACACCCGGAAAACTCCAGGAATAGCGCGTTGCCACAACCTTTAACCCGGCAGGAGTGCGCCATTCTGTGCTGCTCACCCAGGGGTCTTTGGAATAGTCGCTGTTGGGGTTTGCCCAGCCTTCGGAAACCGGGCCGGGAGTAGTGCCGAGCGTTATTACGTACTCGCCGGTGGTGCCTTCGAGATAGGTGGCATGGTTGCCGGCTGCATCTACCAGGCCATCCGGGGTGTTAGATTTTGCCACAATCCAGTAACCCCCGCGGCATAAGTAATTCAACACCGTTCCCCCGGGATAGGTAAATCCCGGAAAGATTGCGGAGCAGGAAATATCACCGGTGTTTCCCAGGTCATCCCAGGAATTCCATAACGCTCCATTGGTATGATAAACCCGTCCTTGCTGGGTGCTTTTGGCAAGCATCGAATGTTTTTTTAGGGCCGGGCTACTTTTTAGCGCGTGATAATCATCGATGCTTAACCCCTGTCTCTTATACACATCTCCGAGCCCACGAGAC
>CAXHHS010000524.1:0-5505 GCA_964015645.1 uncultured bacterium | reverse complement strand
GTTGCCATAGAAGCAGGCGCAACGTTAGGCTGGCACAAGTATGTTGGCGATTATGGCGAGATTATCGGCATCGACAAGTTTGGTGCTTCCGCACCGTTTAAAGAAATTTATGAGAATTATGGTTTGACAGCTGAAGCGGTAGTAGAGGCGGCGATAAAATCACTACGAAATGTTGAAAACGGGCAGGATTGAGAAACTTTATGAAGCCTTAACATTCAAAAATTTTAGAACTAACTCCTGGTCAGCTCATCTATAAGCGCTTTATGTTGGGGAAATTCTTTAATCAATTCTTTACGTTTCCCCAATTTAAAATCCTGGTATTCAAACCCCGGTGCCATTGTGCATCCAACCAGAGCATAAGAATCAGGGTTGTTGACTTTGGCGGCAAACCAATGCCCGGCGGGCACCACGGCTTGAAAGACTTCCCCATTATCAAAATCTTCGCCCAAAATAATTTGGGATAAAATCCCTTGCGCATTGATGGCAAAAATGGTTAAGGTGCTCCCGGCATAAAAATGCCAGATTTCGTCTGCTTTTAGCTGGTGAAACGCCGAAAAGTCATTTTCTTTTAACAGAAAATAAATAGAAGTGGAAAAGGCTCGAGAGCCGTCAAAACGATCTGGAAGGTTTGCTTCGGGAATCGTTTCTGCTGAACGGTAAATCTCACGGAAATACCCGCCTTCTTCATGGCGAATTAGCTTAAATTGTTCAATCCAATAATCTGCGTTCTTTTTCAAAGTATATTCCCAAAAGTAAAATTAACGATCGTCGTTCAAAGAAATGATAATTCGTTCGGATCGTTTATTCTCGACATCTTCCTTTTCTTCGGTCAGCGGATCGATCCGTAAGATGATTTTACCCATATTAAGATTCGCTTCCATTCGTTGATGCGCATCAGCAACTTGTTTCCAGGAATAGATGGAGTCAATAATCGGTTTGTATTTTCCTTCGTCAAAATCTTGTAAGATATTTTTTACAAAATCGTTTGTCAGGTGAATTTTGTAATCGAGGCTGCGGGCACGCAAAGTTGTGCCAATAATTTGTAATCGCTTTCGCAACAACGTCATCAAGTTAAATTGATTTACCTGGGAACCGCCCATTGTTGCTAATAAAACCAACCGGCCATCGACTGCCAGGGAGGCCAAATTTTGTGCCATGTAAGAAGCACCGACAAAATCCAGGATAATATCGACACCTTCATTGTTTGTCGCTTCCATTGTGTGTTTGGCAAATTCGCCATCCTTGTAATTTATGGCGGCTTTTGCGCCCAACTTTAAACAAAAATCGAGTTTCTTCGCGGAGCCGGAGGTTACGATTGCATTGGCGCCCGCTTCTTTTATCAATTGAATCGCAGCAGTACCGACACCGCTTGCCCCGGCATGAACCAAGACATTTTGCCCCGACTTTAAATCGCCAAGCCAATACAGTGCCTGGTAAGCGGTTAAAAAAACTTCCGGAATTGCCGCTGCTTCTTCAAAGGATAGTGCTTCCGGTATCGGCATGGCCATTTTGGCGGGAATGGTTACGTACTCGGCATATCCGCCACCCGGTAATAATCCGCATACCTGGTCGCCTTCCCGCCAACCGGAAACGGCACTGCCAACTTCTTCCACAATGCCGGCCATTTCTAATCCCAAAATCGGGCTGACGCCTTTTGGCGGGGGATATTTACCCATTCGCTGCAAAATATCAGCACGATTCAAGGCGGTGGCTTTCACCCGTACTAATAATTCAGTCGCGCTCGGCTTTGGGGTTGGGAAATTTTCAATCGTTAAAGATTGTGCATCTCCCGGTGTTTCTACAAAAATCGCTTTCATGTAAAAAGTCACTCAAAGTTTATGGAAAAACTGGCAGGAAAAGATAAAACCTTTCTTTGTAATTTAAAAGAAAGGTTTTCATGTACAGTTCGAATCTTCCGGAGGTTTAAAGGCGGCATATCTACAATGCTTGATGATAATTGCCTTCTATTTTAACCTTCAAGTTTGGTTTAAAACCTTCGGGAAGATCCCAAATACGCAGGTTTTTAAGATCAGTTTTTACCGCAAAAGGTTATTTTGCTTTTCTCTTCCCCACCCTGATTTGCAAGGTTTGCTTTTCTGGTGCAGTTGTTGCAGAGGCCTTCAAATTGTATCCGATACCCGGAAACCAGAAAGCCATTTGAAGACGGCATTTCTAGGTTATTCAGCGAATCATCAAATATATCAACAATTTTTTTACATTCCAGGCAAACAAGATGATGATGCGGCGTCGTATCACCATCGTAGCGGGCTAAATCATGTAAAGGCGTTACTTTTGAGATTAGCTCATGGTCGGCCAGCGTCTCTAATGTTTTATAGACGGTCGCTAAAGAAATTGAAGGATACTCGGATTTAACTTCGTGGTAAATTTCTTCCGCCGTGGGGTGAGATCTTTTTTTAACCAGAGATTTATATATCAAAATTCTTTGATAGGTGACATTAAGCCCTTTATTGCGACATGTTTCGATAAAGTCTTGTACTTCCAGCATTGATAAACCTTCTTTTTTATGAAAATCATCACAAAAGTAAACGATAAAAACATGATTTTCAAGCGATTAACAAATTTATTTTTTCCGCTAAAGCGCTTTAATTAACGCTTCCACATATTTTTTTGTTGTCGCTTTTCCACCGAGGTCCGGTGTGACATTTTTCCCTTCTCCAATCACCGAGTTTACTGCATTTCTGATACGATTTGCAACATCCGTTTCACCTAATTGTTGCAGCATTAGCGCACCGCTCAATATTAACGCCGTGGGATTTGCAATGCCTTTTCCGGCGATATCCGGCGCACTGCCGTGAACGGCTTCGAATATCGCATAATCGGCGCCGATATTGGCACTGGGCGCCACGCCTAAGCCACCGATTAAACCGCTGGTAAGATCCGAGATAATGTCGCCAAACAGGTTCTCCATTACCAGAACATCGAATTGGGACGGATTTATTACCAGCTTCATCGCGGTCGCGTCGACAATCGATTCTTCATATTTGATTTCGGGATAATGGCGGGCAACCTGGCGGGCAACTTCTAAAAATAAACCATCACTCATTTTCAAAATATTTGCCTTATGAACAACGGTTACTTTATTGCGCCCGTACTTCTTTGCGATTTTAAAAGCAGCCTGTACAATTCGTTCTGAACCTTTTTCGGTAATAACACGCTGGCTTTCTACCACGCCGGGCACTACCATGTGTTCCAAACCGCTGTAAAGACCTTCGGTGTTTTCCCGAATCACAATTAAATCGATATTTTCGTAACGGCTCTTAACTCCCTTTACAGAAAGCGCCGGGCGAAAATTTGCATACAAATCCAGTTTTTTACGAAGTTCAACATTGACCGACCGGAACCCGGTGCCAATCGGTGTAGCGATGGGGCCTTTTAGAGCGATTTTATCTCGTCGAATCGAATCGATTGTTTCTTCCGGTATTGCCGTGCCAAACCGATTGATAACTTCTGCGCCTGCCTGGTGAGTATGCCATTCTATTTTAACGCCGGTTGCATCAATTACTTGCTGCGTTGCTGCGGCTACTTCTGGTCCAATACCATCGCCGGGAATTAATGTTACAGAATATGCCATTTTATTTTCCATCCTGTTTTTCGCTCTACTTTAGAAAACCGGATAAGAGCCTGAAAATTAGAGATTTAAGCTCCCCTCTCCTATTTAGGAGAGGGGTCGGGGGTGAGGTCAAAAAGCGCAAATAAGTAGAAAACTCTTGTGATTTTACGTTTCTTGCCAGCTTTCAACCTCACCCCAAACCCCTCTCCTAGGAGGAGAGGGGCTTAAAAAGCAAGGAGTTATCCAACTTTTTAAAGCAGAATAAGATTCAACAATTTCTCTATTTTTAATACACATTATAACGAAAAATTATATCCAAAGCCAACCGATGCGAAATGAATCGCATCTTCTAAAATCGTCCTCGATCCACTCTTATACTCATTACCAGAATATTGATAAACGCCGCGCAGTATAAATTTTCCTAAATTGTAACGGCCCGACAGGATAAATGAAGCAGGTTTATTAATATGCGCAATCGACAATTTTTCTGAGCCATCGGCTTCCGTTTCAATAATCCTCAAATAGATTAGATTATCATATTTTAAGAATCGCGTATATAAAACACCCATTTTTAGCCGTTTGCTAAATTGATAATTAGCGCCAATAGCGATTTCGTTATTCCAAATATGCCTTTCATCGATTCCTCCTAAAGGATTTGATACGCCGGTGGTATCATTCACTTCCAGAAATTGATGGCGCATTTCCGCGGAGACTTTTAATCGCCTCCAAAAAGATTTTTGAATTCCATAACCAATATTGCCGTAATAGGATGAAAACACAATCGGCAGCGAAATCACATTATTATCCAATCGTAAATTGGCCTCGGATAGATCAAAATTCGCCTTTTGTGATTTAAAATTTAAGTAATAACGGAAACTCTCGCTCCATTGATAACTGATCGAAAACAGGTATTGAAAATTTTTGAATAGACCGGCTTTATATTCTACCGGGTTCGTTTCACCTAAATCCCAGGTATAATCGAAACGGCTGGTGAGTAAGCCCAAATTTAAGGATAATTGGGGTGAAGCTAATAATGACGCCACCAGTTGCAGCGTACTTTTGCTAATATTCACTTCTTGTTGATCCGCGGTAACTCGTGCAAAATTAAAGTTATATGTAACAGCGTCACCATCCTGCTTTAGTGATAGCTGGTAATCGTTGGTATATGAAAAATGCAGCAGGAAAGCATTTAGCCAGTATTTTGCGAATAAATTCGGTTTTATTTGCGCAGCGTTTTTAAACCCGGAGGATGCCTCAACATTTTCACTGGAAACCAGGGAGTTTCGGCCACCGGCGACATTTAAATTGGAACGGAATGAAAAGTAAAAATTCGCGATACTGTCCAGATGATGCGGTGTTTCATGAAAAGGATCATCACGGAAATCCGGCGGTTGGAATTCGTTTTCGTGATAATACGGATGATATTGATTTTCCAGCGGATCGAACCCATAGTTCCCGATCCCGAAGTTTTTAATCTCTGCATGGGGGAATTCTCGGAATTGCTGAAACGGCGTATTTTCAACAAGCTGGCAATACGCCGGTAGTGCAAGCACCCAAACAATTAGCAGAAGATATTTCATTCTTATTTATTCGACAGGATTAGCAGGATTAGACTTGACTCGATACTGTTTACTTTATTCATACAAATCAGAAAGCGCCGGGTTTAGATCGGGAAATAAAAATTGGTAATCGTTTTCCAATAATTTTTTGGGAAGTACGTTTTGAGAAGCAAGAACGGTTTCCCGTGCCATTTCTCCCAGGAGGAGTTTAAGCGCAATTGCCGGCACTGGCAACCAGGACGGGCGATTTAAAACCTTGCCAAGCGCTTTCGAGAAATCCTCCATTCGCGAGGGATTTGGTGCCGTTAAATTAAATGCGCCGTCTAATTTCGGGTTTTCCACTAATAGTTGAATTGCGTTGATAACATCTTGAAT
>CAXHHS010000523.1:0-5514 GCA_964015645.1 uncultured bacterium | reverse complement strand
ATACGAGAGGCAATGGAGTCTCGTGGGCTCGGAGATGTGTATAAGAGACAGTTCCCAATGCGGGCGAAAATCAATATATCATTTTGTTAGACGATGTTATCCGGTTTTCATTAACCGATATTTTTTCCATCTTCGATTATAATAGTTTTAAAGCATATACCATAAAATTGACCCGGGATGCGGAACTCGATTTGGATGATGATGTATTGGATAGTTTTATCCGCAAGATATCCAAAAGTCTATCGCAAAGGAAGGTTGGAAAACCAGTACGGTTTATCTA
Organism: uncultured bacterium; assembly: GCA_964015645.1. Lineage (GTDB taxonomy): Bacteria > Calditrichota > Calditrichia > RBG-13-44-9 > J075 > CAXHHS01. Next base: position 5,234 of record CAXHHS010000523.1, on the reverse strand, counting down.
CGACCATAAAATCCCGGAAGACCTGCTAAACTTTTTAATCAAAAACTTGCATCCCGGCGGAGTTAAGGGAGATCTAATTTCCGGTGCACGCTATCACAATTTTAAAGATTTTATGAACTTTCCGAAAATCGACCCGGATAAATTTTTATACAAATCGACCCCTCCCCTGCCCCATCCCAATATTGATCACCACCAGAGTTTGTTAAAAACCATTCAGAAAAAGGATATACTGCTTCATTACCCGTATCAAACATTTGATTACATTATCGATTTTTTACGAGAGGCCGCGATTGACCCCACGGTCGTTTCAATCCGAATAACGCTCTACCGGGTCGCCAAAAAATCTCGTATTATCAATGCGCTGGTTAACGCTGCCAGAAATGGTAAAAAGGTTATTGTGGTATTGGAACTTCAAGCTCGGTTTGACGAAGAAGCAAATATTTATTGGTCACGAAGGCTTCAGGAAGATGGCGTAAAAGTAATACACAGTGCGCCGAATTTTAAAGTGCATTCCAAATTAATTCTTATTAAACGGAAGGTAGAAAAAAAAACCACATTATTTGCAAACGTTGGCACCGGAAATTTTCATGAGGGAACCGCCAAATTATATACCGACCACGCGTTATTAACCTGCGACCCCCGAATTACAAAAGAAGTGCAAAAGGTTTTCGATTTTTTGGAAAACAATTTTACCCGCCAAACCTTTCGCCACTTGCTGGTTTCACCCTTCAACATGCGCCAAAAATTATCCAAGTTGATTGATACCGAAATCAAAAACGCTGCGAAAGGGAAAGAAGCCTACATTATTGCCAAGTTAAACAATTTAACGGATACAAAAATTATCAAAAAATTATATCGCGCGAGCCAGGCTGGCGTGTCGGTTAAGTTATTAGTGCGCGGAATGTTTTCCCTGGTTACCGAAATCCAGGGCGTTAGCGAAAACATTGAAGCAACCGGCACAATAGATAAGTTTCTGGAACATACTCGGATTTATGTTTTTTGCCATGGCGGAAATGAGAAATTTTATTTAACCTCTGCCGATTGGATGCCACGCAATTTAGATCGGCGCGTGGAAGTATCTTGCCCGATTTATGACAAAGATATTCGAAAAGAAATTTTGGATTATATTAACATTCACTTGCAGGATAATGTGAAAGCACGCGTTCTAAATCAGAAATTAGACAATATTTATAATGTCACTAATTCTGACCACAAAAACCAGGCGCAATTCGAGCTATATCAATACTTTAAACAAAAGCTTCAACAACAGAAAATCGAAGAAACGATTGTAATAGAGGAACCGGAACAGCAGGTTAAATCAACTGATTTTTCGGTGTCTGACGCCAGTCCGCAAAATATTCCCGAAACAAATAATTCCAGCGATAATAATAAACCGAAGCACACCCCGGAAACTGTTGTTGAAGTACAAACCGAACCCGAGGAATAGTGGAGTTAAAATTTGCCGCCATCGATATAGGGTCCAATGCCGTGCGATTGTTATTTACCCGCGTTTTTGAAAACGGCCACGAACCATTTTTCCGAAAAGATTCCCTCATCCGTATTCCCCTCCGTTTAGGTTCCGACGCTTTTACCCAACATCGTATTTCAGATACCAAAGCAAACCAGTTGGTAAACACACTCACTGGCTTTCGATACTTAATCGACGCCTATCAGCCCATCGATTTTATGGCCTGTGCAACCTCCGCCATGCGCGAAGTGGAAAATGGCAAAAAAATCGTGGAAGAAATTCGCAAGAAAAGCGGCATTAAGCTCAAAATTATCGAAGGTAAAGATGAAGCGGAAATTATTGTTGCCAATCATTTTGCGGAACAGTTAAACAGGGACAAATCTTACCTCTACATCGATGTCGGTGGCGGCAGTACGGAAATCACCATTTTTCGCAAAGGAAAATCGATTGCATCTCATTCGTTTGACATTGGTACTGTTCGGCTCCTGGAACACCTGGTTAAAGACTCGCATTGGAAAGCAATGCGAAAATGGATTAAAGCGCACACCAGGGAATTTGAAGATATTATCAGTATTGGCAGCGGTGGAAACATCAATAAAATTTTTCGGTTGGCACGGCAAAAATCCAATAGGCCAATCACGTATAAAAAAGTTAAAGAAATTTCCAGATTGGTGAGTTCTTATACTTATGAAGACCGAATTCGGGTTTTAGGATTAAAGCCGGATCGGGCAGAAGTACTGGTGCCAGCATCGCAAATTTATATTTTCGCCATGAAATGGGCAAAAAGCAAACATATTTACGTGCCGCAAATTGGCCTTGCCGATGGTATTATCCATTTACTCTATGAAAAATATAAAAAAGAGCTGAAAAAATAAATTTATGGTTTCGGCTTACTTAATCCCATTATTCCAATATTCCATTTGCGATTAACCACTCGATTATTTAAATACCGCTAATTTTTTTCAGGTTTTTAATAAACGGGGAGCGACATGCCAATTTCCAAAACCGACTTACCGGATCACACATTAACCAAAATGCCTTCTATTGATGCCACTGCCTTTATCGCTCGCGGTGCGCAGGTAATTGGCGATGTGCGAATGTTAGCAAATTCCTCTGTTTGGTATAATGCGGTTTTGCGCGGTGATATTAATTATATCTCAATCGGTGAACGCAGCAATATTCAGGATGGCTGCATTATCCACCTGGAAAATGAGTTGTCCTGCATTGTGGGAAATGATGTAACCGTTGGGCATGGCGCAATACTTCACGGTTGCACAATTGAAGAAGGTGCATTGATTGGCATGGGTGCGATTATTCTTTCCGGGGCAATCATCAAAAAAGGCAGCGTAATTGCTGCCGGTGCAGTCGTAAAAGAAAAAACGATTGTTGAACCGTTTTCCTTGATGGCCGGCGTTCCGGCAAAGTTTATCCGTCAGTTACCGGAAGAGACCTACCAAACCAATTTAAAATGGGCGGAGAAATATACCAAACAGGCTAAGCTCCATCACAGTAAAGGATTTGCAGTTAAGATTGAAGATTGATTAAGGAGTGGAAAATTTATTTTGCATAAAATTGGCTTCTGGGCAAAATAAATTTTACACTCCTTACCGGTTGATAGAAACGGCTCGTTTTGAGATCATTCAAAACTCTAATGTCCCGAAACTTTTAGTTTATGCGACATACCTTATAGTCCCGTTCCAAATTCTTTTGTATACTATAAGATAACTGATATACCGGAGGATTTTATGGGCAAACGTTACATTCAAACGATGGGTTTTAGATTTCTATCAGTATTATTGTTCTTGATTATCTCAATAGGCACAATTCTCCCTATCTATATCTATCCCCAAACCACCAACGGCAACTGGCGCTCTTATGGCGCAGATCAAGCCAGCACTAAATATGCGCCGCTGAATCAAATTCGTAAAGGGAATGCAGAGTACCTGGAAATCAAATGGCGCTGGCAGTCGGTAGACCAGCCGATTTTAAGCAATAACTCGCAGCTTTGGACCTGGAAATACGAGGCTACGCCGCTGATGGTAGATGGCGTGCTGTACACCAGCACCTCCCTGAGCCAGGTAGCCGCGATTGATGCCGCCACCGGCGCAACGATCTGGTCTTACAACCCCGGAACCTATCAATTCGGTTCACCGCCAAACAACGGATTCTTGCATCGCGGGGTAGCTTATTGGGAAAAAGGAAATGACCGGCGAATTTTTATCGGCACCGGCGATGCCTGGCTAATCGCATTGGATGTGGAAACCGGCGAGCCGATTTCGACGTTTGGTAACCAGGGGCGAGTGGATTTAACGCAAGGTATGCGTCGCGGCGTCAACCGGTTACATTACGGTATTTCTTCGCCGCCGATTATTTGCCGTGATGTACTTATGATTGGCTCCTCCGTTTGGGATTATCCACATTTGAACACAATGCCACCGGGCGACGTTCGCGGTTACGATCCCGAAACCGGCGAATTGAAATGGACATTCGTCTCCATTCCGCAGGCCGAAGATTTTGGCGCCGAAACCTGGGGCAATAACTCCGGACAGCGTTTCGGTAACACCAACGTTTGGGCACCAATGAGCTGCGATGAAGACCTCGGCTACGTTTACCTCCCCTTCGGAACCCCAACCAACGATTATTACGGCGGCGACCGCCCCGGCGATAACCTGTTTGCAGAAAGCCTGGTGTGTTTAAATGCCGAAACCGGCGAACGGGTGTGGCATTATCAAATTGTGCATCATGGAATTTGGGATTACGATTTACCGGCAGCGCCAAACCTGATTGACATTACGGTAGACGGCCAGGCAATAAAAGCGGTAGCCCAGGTAACTAAACACGGTTCCCTGTTTGTATTCGATCGTGTTACCGGCGAACCGGTTTGGCCAATTGAAGAGCGCGCTGTTCCGCAATCGACGGTTCCCGGGGAGGTAGTTTCGCCAACCCAACCTTTCCCTACAAAACCAGCCCCCTTCGAGCAACAGGGTGCGACCATCGATGATTTGATTGATTTCACGCCGCAACTTCGCCAGCAGGCGATTGGTATTTTTCAACAATTTACGAGCGGACCATTATTTACGCCGCCAACGTTTGGTGGTACAATTACCGTTCCCGGCGTTAGCGGCGGTGGAAGTTGGGCGGGCGCAGCGGTAAATCCGCACACCAGCCAAATTTACGTGCCATCCATTAAAGGCGTTTGGAAATTGCGCGTTTGGCGCAACACCGGCAACACCAATTACCAATACAAAGGCAGCCCGGATTACGGCCCGGTTGGCCCGCAAAATTTATCGTTGATGAAACCGCCGTACGGCCGAATTACAGCCATTGATTTAAATACCGGCGACCATAGGTGGTACATCGCCGTCGGGGAGGGGCCGCGAAATCATCCTGCCATCCGCCACTTAGATTTGCCGCGATTAGGCTGGGCGCGACGTGTATTTGTATTATTAACCGACTCACTGCTATTTGCAGTTCAGGAAGGGATTAACGCGAATCGCGGTTCCACGCCCCGTGGGAACGCCTCGGAAATTAATACCTTTAACTCCGATCCGGCGTTACTGGTATTTGATTTGGAAGATGGCGAGCAAATCGCTAAAATCCCTTTGCCCAGCAATGCCGCCGGTTCGCCAATGACGTACATGATGAACGGAATGCAATACATCGCCATTCCCATTGGCGGCGCATCACAAGTCGCTGAACTTGTTGCGGTGGGGTTGAACTGTCTCTTATACACATCTCCGAGCCCACGAGACTCCATTGCATCGCG
>CAXHHS010000522.1:0-5521 GCA_964015645.1 uncultured bacterium | reverse complement strand
TACACCAAGAAGCTCGTCGGCAGCGTCAGATGTGTATAAGAGACAGCTCATAACAAATCGCTTCCTGGTCATTCCTCACCAGCAAATACGGTTTTGAAAGGGTGGGATTATTCCAGGTTTTGCTGCTCAGCGCTTTCATGCGGGCAACTTCATTATATTTATCGGGGTTTACCTCAACTAAGGCTACATCGCCTTTTTCTGCCTGGATTAGCAAAAGATCGTCTACCATGATTAACTGCCCGTGGCCGTAGCGGCCTTTTTTCCATTTGCGTTGCCCATCTTCTACGCTTATGCAGGCGAGAACGCCGTCATCCAGGCCGTAAATGTGGTTATCGTGATATACAACGTTGGTAAATTTGGCCTTCATACGGGGAGATTTCCAAAGCTCGCTAGAGCTGTAATCTCCGTTTTCATTGCGATTGATTTGGAATAGTTTGCAGCCGATACCGTATCCCAGGGAGACAAAAACACGGTTTCCCGGAACGACCACTGGTTGCGCAACAAATTGTGAAGTTGCGTCCCACTCTTGCCGCCAGAATATTTCTCCATTTGCGGGATTGTGCGCCGCAACGCTGCCGGTATTGAGAATGAGAATTTGCGGGGTATCAAAGAGCGTGCTCAATTGCGGTGAACTATGGCCGGCCGGGTCGCTGCCACCGCTCCATACCATTTCGCCACTATCCCAGTGATAAGCTACCAGTGATCTTCCATCCGGGCCGCCGGGGCTTACTACCACCAGGGTGTCGAGAATTAAAGGCGAACCGCTAAATCCCCATTCTTTTGCATTTGCGCCATTTTCTTCGATAATGTTTCTGGTCCAGATTTGTTTGCCGGTAGCAAAATCAAGACAGTTCAAAACACCCGTCGAGCCGGTGGTGTAAACTCGCCCCAACCCCACAGTTGGCGTAGAGCGTGGCCCGTTGCCGCCAATTGTTGATTCGAAAAATGCCTCATCGCCATGGCTCCACAACGCCTTTCCGGTTTTTAAGTTGTAGCAAACCACCATTTCCTTTTCGCCGCGTTGCTCCTGGGTAATGGCAACGGTTCCCACAACGGCATACGCCGACCAGCCTTCTCCAATCGGCTGCCGCCAGATTTCCTGCGGTGGCCGGCGATCCCATTCGGGAGAAAGGCCAACATTCTTTAATACTGCATTGCGATTGGGGCCTAAAAATTGCGGATAATCGGTTGGCGAAAAATGAATGCCGTCAACACCAGGAGAAATCGCCTTGCCCCCGGTTTGCAATTCTCCGGCGCCTTCTGCCCAACGCCATTGTAAAACCGGGATTAGGTCGCCGCTGACGCCTTTAATTTTTATCAAAAAAGTAGACGCATATCCCAGGGCAATAATGACTCCCAATGCCAGGAATCGCATGATCCAGCGCATTCGAGAGAAAAACATCAGCCACAAAATTGTCAGTAAAACAGTTCCGAAGATAATTAAAAAGGTTTGCTGTACCTGGTTTTGGCGATTTGGCGCGTCCGGCAGCCAAACGACCATTGCAGCAATAATTGCTAATCCTGCAATTACGCCTAACGGCCACCAGCGGATACCTTTCGAATATCTGTTTTTCGAAGATGCAACTTTTGAATCCCGAGAAGAAGATGGCATTTAATTACCTCATACTTGAGTTTGCAAATTTGTAAGTGAACTAAAGTGCCTAAAGTTGATTTTTTACTTTAGATCACTTTAGTCACTTTGAACTTTAATGTTATTCCGCATCCATAAACGGATAGCGCCAATCTTTCGGCGGCACCATCGTTTCCTTCATAGTACGCACAGACATCCAGCGCAGCAGGTTCATTGCACTACCAGCTTTGTCGTTGGTGCCGGATGCGCGGCCGCCACCAAAGGGCTGTTGGCCAACCACGGCGCCGGTGGGTTTATCGTTCAGATAAAAATTACCGGCAGTGTTCCGCAACCGATCTGCCATTTCCACCAGGGCATATCGATCCTGGGCGAAAATAGCGCCGGTAAGCGCGTAGGGTGATGTGGTGTCGCAGAGTTCCAACGCTTCATCGAGTTTTTCATCTTCATAAACATAAATGCTCATAACCGGGCCGAAAATTTCTTCTTCCATGGTTTTGAATTTCGGATTGGTGGTTACAATTGTGGTCGGTTCAATAAACCAGCCTTTGGAACCGTCGTAACCGCCGCCGGTAATGATTTCCGCTTCAGGAGAGTTCTTGGCATAATCGATATATTCGGTGATGCTGTTAAAAGCGGCTTTGTCGATAACGGCATTCATAAAGTTGGTGAAATCTTCCGGGTCACCCATTTTAATTTTGCCGACTTCCGCAACATATTTTTCTTTAAATTCTCCCCATATAGATTGCGGCACATACATACGAGAGGCAGCGGAACATTTTTGCCCCTGGTATTCGAAAGCGCCGCGCAACGCTGCGACGACCAACGCGTCAACATCAGCGGTAGGATGGGCAAAGATGAAATCTTTACCACCGGTTTCGCCAACAATACGGGGGTAATATTTCATTTTCGAGAGGTTCTCACCGACAGTTTTCCACATACCCTGGAATACCGCAGTAGAACCGGTAAAGTGGATGCCAGCTAAATTGGGATTGTTCATGGCCGGGTTGCCGACCTGGCTTCCGGAGCCGGGAACAAAATTGACCACACCGGCAGGTAAACCGGCTTCTTGTAACAATTTCATAATCCAATATGCGGAGTAGACAGCACTGGAAGCAGGTTTCCAAAGCGAAACACCACCGACCATCGCCGGGGCAGTGGGCAGATTGCCGCCGATTGAGCTAAAGTTAAATGGCGTAACAGCAAAAACATACCCTTCCAGCGCGCGATATTCCAGGCGATTCCAGACACCGGAAGTTGAGATTGGCTGATCTCCCATCAACTGCGCCATATAGTGGGCGTTAAATCGCCAAAAATCGATCAGCTCGCAGGCAGCATCTATTTCGGCCTGAAAAGCATTTTTTGATTGCCCCAACATTGTCGCAGCGTTAACCGTTGAGCGCCAGGGTCCGGCTAATAAATCCGCCGCCTTCAAAAAGACGGAAACGCGGTGTTCCCAGGGCATTGCCGCCCATTCTTTTTGTGCATTTATGGCTGCTTCTACGGCCATATTTACTTCTTTTTCGCCGGCTTTATGATAGACACCGAGCTTAACGGAATGATCATGCGGCACAAGTAAATCTGCGGTGTTTCCGGTGTGAACTTCTTCACCACCGATAATCAGCGGAACTTCAATTTGTTTTGATTTTAACTCTTGAACTTTTGCTTTTAATTCTGCTTTTTCCGGGGAGCCGGGAGCGTAGGGCAAAATCGGCTCGTTGATTGGGGTGGGTACTTTAAAATAAGCGTTTGACATATTACAGGCCTCCAATGGCTAGAAGTGAATGATTTTAAATGATTAATTTTGAATTCAATTTTGACTCGAAACCTCCGGGAGGTTCAGCAGGACATACACTCGAAAAATGCTCCCCATTTTAGAAGATTATAACTATGATGTCAAGAGATTTTGATGATTTGCAAGTTCGAAAAGGATCATGCAACACGTATCACGAATCACGCGTGTTTCGTGAATGAGTTGTAAGTTTTTAAACTATCCACTGCCGAATGAAAATAAATTTACATGGATAGCAACATCTAAAATACCCAACCGTAGAGCGCACTATGAAAACTGAATCGACACCCCTATACCCGTTAAATGAGTTTTACACTCTTGCCGGATTACCGATTCCGCCGTTTGAAATTATTAATCCTGAAAAAATTCCGCAACCGCAACGAAAATTGCTGGCTCATCAAAATGATATGACGCCGACGATTGAACAGTTTTACCGGCACAAAGTCCACATTAATTTAAAACAGATAATCCGGCGTGAACATTATATTTTGCGCGAAGTTGTATTGGCCGGCGATGATGAACGACCACTCGTATTTGGTGCAATTCGAATTAACCTGGGCTTTTTTGTACCGAAAGCGCAAAAGTTGATCCTGGAGTGCTATCAACCATTGGGTGGAGTTTTGCGCACATTCGATGTTCCGCATTCTAGCAATCCCAAAGCCTACTTCAAGGTAATGTCAGATCAAATTATCAACCGGGCGTTGAATTTACATGGGCAGCAAATTTTGTATGGTAGAATAAACCGGTTGCTGACACCCTCCAAACAGACGCTGGTAAAGGTAGTGGAAATTCTCCCGCCGTAACCGTTCAAAAAAATTTCTCACTTTTAATATCTTGTGGAATGTTCTACCTTTTTGATTCGCTTTTTGCGGAGTGCCACATATGTGGTGGCTAACTTCGCCACAAAATTCATTTTGCATATTAAGAATCGGGCGAATATAAAATGAATAAAAACCAATATGACACTATCATTATCGGCGGCGGGCCGGCTGGCTCGACCGCTGCTGCAATCCTGGCCGAAAAGGGCTGGCGGGTTTTAGTATTGGAGAAAGATAAATTCCCCCGCTACAAAATCGGAGAATCTTTAATCCCATATTGCTATTTTCCCCTGAAGCGAATTGGCATGATCGAAAAGCTAAAGCAATCCGCTTTTCAAAAGAAATACAGCGTGCAATTTGCAAGTTTGCGGGGGAATATTTCGCAGCCGTTTTACTTCTTTCAGCATTTGAATCATGAAGCTGCCGAGACCTGGCAAGTATCGCGGGGTGAGTTTGATAAGATGATGCTGGAAAACGCCCGCGAAAAAGGGGCAGAAGCGTTCCAGGGAATCAAAGTAAAAGAGGTGTTTTACGAAGATGAAGCGGTTGCCGGCGTTCGTGCGATTGATGAAAATGGTGATACCGCTGAATTTCGCGCACCGTTAATCATCGATGCCAGCGGCCGCAACGGCTTTTTCCGCAATCGCAATGGCTGGCGGGTTGCCGATAAAACATTACAGAAAGTGGCTATCTGGACCTATTACAAAGGCGCAAAACGCGATCCCGGCAAAGACGAAGGCGCTACCACCGTCGCTTACATCCCGGAAAAAGGCTGGTTTTGGTACATTCCGCTTGCCAATAATCGCGTTAGCGTTGGAGTGGTGGGAGAGAAAGATTATCTTTATAACGGAACCCGTGATCCTAAAACTATTTTTCATCGCGAAGTGAAAAACAATCTCTGGATTAAAGAGCACTTGTCGGTTGGCGAACCGGAGGGCGAATATTTTGTCACCGGTGATTTTTCCTACCGCTCGCAGCACTGTGCCACAGACGGAGTGGTACTGACCGGCGATGCGTTTGCATTTTTAGACCCGGTTTTCTCTTCCGGCATGTATTTCGCCTTGCTTGGCGGCGAGCTGGCTGCCGATGCCGTTGATGAAGCGCTTCGCCTGAAAGATTATTCCGCATCCCGCTTCACCGCTTATGGCGAAAAATTTTGCGCGGCCATCGAGGCAATGCGCAAACTGGTATACGCTTTTTACGATCCGAATTTCAATTTCGGAGACCTGTTAAAAAAATACCCCGATTTAGCGGCCGATGTAACCGCTTGTTTAATCGGTAATGTCGATAAGGATTTTTCGGTGCTTTTTAACGCGATTGCAG
>CAXHHS010000521.1:0-5527 GCA_964015645.1 uncultured bacterium | reverse complement strand
GTACATAAACAATTTATAGCCAAGAAACGCAAAAAAAATGCTGCCGATAACGATCAATAAAACCTGGGCAGTTTGTAAAAAGTCAGGTGTTGCGAATATTATTTTCATACCATCTTTCTATTTTAAGAAATTTCCTGTGATATTGAAATGAAGTGCCTGGTTTCTCCTCTTGCTCCCAACATTCCCGGTTTAATTTATGTGAAAATATTAAGCGACGCCCCCCCGTGAAATTCAACACACCGCACATTTTACAAAATATTTTTTTCAGGAAACGAAAATTCATTTGAGTCTTAGGGGCGTTATGATTACTATACCGGGCACTTTTTAAAAATAATGAGGAGAAATTTATGCCACGCCTGAACATGCGATTGACACTGCAACTGATTTTTCTATTATCCATCTCACTTTTGTCTCAAAATGAAAATATAGTATCAGATCGACCTACGCTAACGGTCGCTAAAATTATGCAAGATCCGCTGCATTGGATTGGCAGCTTGCCCCATCGGGATGGCATTTTCTGGTCTGACGACGGCCAATGGGTTTATTTTATGTGGAACCCGGAAAAAGCAAAAAGTGATTCGCTGTACAAGATTTCCCGAAATGGTGGCACGCCGCAAAAAGTATCATTAAACGAACGAAAAACGATGCCCTCCGCTAACGGGCATTTCACAAAAGATCGCAAACAAAAAGTGTATGAAAAAAACGGTGATATTTTTCTGCTCGATGTTAAATCGGGAAATATTCGACAGATTACCAGCACATCGGCCACGGAATCGATGCCACATTTTACCCATGATGAGCAAGGAGTCACCTTCATATCCGGCAATAACCTTTACCGATGGCAACTTTCCAATGGAACGATTACCCAACTAACGGATTTTCAATCCGGCACTGCTCCCTTAAAAAAAGAGGAGCCTAAAACCGCTCACGAAAAATGGTTGAAGCGGGAAGAAACATCATTAATCGAGATTTTGCGCCGAAGATCCGAAAAAGCGGAGTTGGCGAAAACGCGCCGGGAAAAAGAAAAACCGCAACGTCCGCAAAAAATTTATGTTGGTGATAAACAAGTGGAAGCACAGCAGCTTAGCCCGGATCAACGCTATATCACCTTTCGTTTATATCAAGATGCCAAGGATGCGCAAAATACCATCGTGCCCAATTATATTACGGAAACGGGTTATACCGAAGACCTTTCCGCTCGCCCGAAAGTTGGGCATCCACAAATGCAATATGAATTTGGCATTTATGATACACAGGTGGATACGGTTTATTACGCAAACCCGGAAAACATTCCCGGTATTTATGATGAGCCGGTTTACCTGGGGAAGGCGAAGAAAAAGGTTGAAGCTGAGGAAAATGATGAAAAAGGCGAAAAGGATAAAGAAGCCCGAGATGTTGTCATTTACGGGCCATATTGGTCGGAAAATGGAAATCACGCAATGGTAGTCGTTCGCGCCTGGGATAACAAAGATCGCTGGATGATGCTGCTCGATCCGGCAAGCGGCAAACTGACTAATCTCGACCGTCAGCACGATGAGGCCTGGATTGGCGGCCCGGGGATTTCCGGCTGGGTGTTTAATGCCGGGAACGTTGGCTGGATGCCGGATAACCGCCGGGTGTGGTTCCACTCCGAGGAATCCGGTTATTCGCATCTTTACACTGTCGATGTTTTCAACAAAGGAAAAAAAGCCCTCACCAGCGGCAAGTTTGAAGTCATCAACGCCCAAATTTCTCGTGACAAAAAACAATGGTATCTAACCACCAGCGAGGCGCATCCCGGTGAACATCATCTTTATAAAATGCCCTTAAACGGCGGTACGCGCACTCAAATCACCAAAATGGTTGGGAAAAATGAAATCTATCTATCACCGGATGAAAAAATGATTGCCATCCGCCACTCCTACAGCAATAAACCCTGGCAACTGTATTTGATGGAAAACAAACCGGGCGCAACGCTGCGGCAAATTACCGATGATCTTACGGATGACTTTAAAGCCTATCCCTGGCGCGATCCGCAATTAGTGACGTTTACCGCTCGCGATGGCGCTGAAGTTTACGCTCGTCTCTATCGCCCAAAGGCCCCGGAGAAGCGAGGCCCGGCAGTTATATTTGTACATGGCGCCGGTTATTTGCAAAATGTCCATAAATGGTGGAGTAGTTATTTTCGAGAATACATGTTTCATAATTTATTGGCTGATAACGGCTATACGGTTTTGGATATCGACTATCGCGCCAGCGCGGGTTATGGGCGGGATTGGCGTACAGCAATTTACCGTCACATGGGCGGCAAGGATTTGAGCGACCAGGTTGATGGCGTAAAATACCTAATAGAAAATTTCGATATTGATCCCGAACGCATTGGCATTTATGGCGGCTCTTACGGCGGCTTCATCACCTTTATGGCGATGTTTACCGAGCCGGATGTGTTCGCCTGCGGCGCTGCGTTGCGCCCGGTTACGGATTGGGCGCACTACAACCATCCTTACACCTCCAATATATTGAATGAGCCGCAGTTAGACAGCCTGGCTTATGTGCGCAGCTCGCCGATTTATCATGCCGAAGGTCTAAAAGGCCCGTTGCTAATTTGCCATGGCATGATTGATACCAACGTCCATTTCCAGGATGTGGTGCGCTTAACGCAGCGCCTTATCGAGTTAGGAAAAGAAAACTGGGAGGTCGCCATCTACCCGCTGGAAGGTCACGGGTTTAAAGAACCCAGTAGCTGGACGGATGAATATCGAAGGATATTTAAATTGTTTGAGGAAAATCTTAAGTAAGTGAAGTGGATGGTAGCAGGTTGCAAGTGGTAAATTATGCAGGCACTCAACTATGAAACGTTTCTCTAACCTATTGTTTTACTTAATACTTGCAGTGGTCTTTATTTTTATGCTCAACTGGCTTATTCGACAAATGATCTATCCCGCCCCGCGGATGGGTGTGGGAAATCCACCGCTGGGAATGGAAGAAATTGCCGTTTCACTCTCCGATAAATCGGTTTGTTACGGCTGGCTTTATCAGAATCCGGCGGCGGATGATGTTGCACCTGTAATCCTGTTTTTCCATGGTAATGGCGAGAATTTGCAAACAATGGCCTATTCCGGCATTTACCAGGATTTTCAAAATCTCGGTGTACATTTTTTGGCGATGGATTATCCCGGCTATGGTAAATCCACTGGCAGCGCTTCGGAAAAAATGTTGTTGGAAGCGGCTGATTCCGCCTTTGTTTGGATCGCCGACCGCTTTTTTGATCACCCGAAAATCATCTGCGGCTGGTCGTTGGGCGCTGGCGTTGCTTTTCAAACCGCTGCAAAATATTCTCATTTGCTGGATGGATTTATTGCCCTCAGCCCCTGGTCATCGCTGACGGATGTTGCAGCCGCTCATTATCCTCGCTGGTTAGTTAACCTCGCGCTGCGCGAATCTTATAATTCTTTGGAAGCCGCTGCGAAAATCCAATGCCCGGCATTGATAATCCACGGCGAAAACGACCGGATTATCCCGGCCAGCCAGGGCGAAAGTGTAGCGAAAACGCTATCCAACGCGGAATGGATCAGCGTGACCCAAACCGGGCATAATGATTTGTTTTCACGGCAGATCGTATGGAATGAAATGCGAGAATTTCTCAACCAAATTCATTTAAAGAAATGAAGGGCTGCTCAATCCGTTATTTTTTGACAGGATTCACAGGATGAACGGGATTATTCGAAAATTCTGTTTATCCTCAATCTGGTATAAAGTCATCATAAATCCATTTATCCTGTACATCCTGTCTAAAAAAATGTAGTTTAAATCCCCCCAAACACAAAAAACAACTGCGCCGTTCCGGCAATCAAACCTAACAACGCGCCTAACAAAATCAATTTCAACTCCTCTTCTTGAAATGCCGGGCGCAGCAAATATTGGAATTCCACCGGCGATAATTCCACCATCCGTTCCCGCATCAGTTCTTTGACAAATTTAGCTCGTTCTTCAATAAAACCCGGATCGTCAAATGCGCCGGCAGTAAAAATAATCGCTTTCTCCGATGCCGCATTTTCAATTTCCTGAAGCTCGCTCCCAACAGCGAATTTTAAAACCGGTTTCACTACGCCGATGGTTTGATCGACGACATCCTCCATGTGGCGGCGAATAATCTTATGGGTATTTTCGGATTTTTTGCCATGCAACATGTTTTGAATAACATTGCGAACCGTGATAATCTCATTAGCGACAATCTCGCACCAAACCGCTGCTACTTCTTTTTGGCGCTTCAAAAACAACCCCTGGATGACAAATGGTCCAATCTTGTGCGGATTTAGCGGTTGGAAAATGATGCGGAGGGCAATCCAATTGGTGGCATAACCAACAATGATGCCGCATAGCGGCAATATCCACCATTGGGGAAAAAATAACCAAACCACCATTTGGATAATCCCGAATGCAAAACCGAAATAAAGGCCGGAGATAATAATAAAGCGGAATTCCGCCGCACCACACTCCAGGAAAATTTTATTGACCAGGCGTTTTTCTTTGACAAGTTGTTTTATCACCAACTGTTTCAGATCCACCATATTTCCTACCTGCTTACCAATATCTTCCATAATTTTTTGAATTGCCTGCGGCAAATTATGGCGGGCAGTAGAATACACGATACGCTTGGCAACTTCCGGCAACGCCTTCCAAAAATTGGGATTTTCTTCCAGCATAATCCAATCGACATAATCCTCAACACGCGGCTCAATTTCCTCGACCATGTGCCCGGCAATTTTTTCCGGCGACATGGATTTAAATACATCCGAAAGGCTGCCTAATTTCGATAGCGTTGTATCTACCGTAATCGCGCCCATTTTCTCCGCTTTGGAAGGCAAAATACCCTGCCAGCCAAACCAGGGCGGTTTTCCCAATGGCTCTACCGGGTAGAATAATAGTTTAATCGCCACCCAATTTGTCGACCACCCGACCAGCCCGGCAACAAACGGAATGCTGAGGTATTTCCAAAATTCGATATTGGTAAGATAATCCATTGATACACGTAAAAATGTTTTAGTATAAGTCTTTAGCGAGGATATTGGAAACGGAGCTTCCATATCACGTTATACAGTGGGAACTGTGTAACGAGTAGAACTGCTACTGCCGCTGCTGCTGTTTTTAATTGGCTGGTACTTTTTCCAACCGTTTTTTTACACTGACAATATGGTGCTGATTATGATACATTGTAAAAAAAAGCATTTCTCTAACGGTTATTTTTCCCAGGATTGGATGGGGAAGCCGGTATTTATCAAGATCGCGATCTTCACAACGCTCGATAATTGATAACTGTTTAAACCCGGTCTTCTCCCATTTTCTTAAAAGCGTTTCTTTAACCGGCTCCGGCTCATCCGGCAGTGCCTTCTTTCGCGGTGAATACAGCCAGGGTGATTTAGCGCCTTTCGCTAATTCCCCGCGATATAGCTCAGAAATTTTTCGATACCGCCGGGATACGCGAGGAGACGTGCCAAATAAAATTCGCAAGACAATTTTCGGAACCTTCATCCCGCGGTTAATTGCC
>CAXHHS010000520.1:0-5531 GCA_964015645.1 uncultured bacterium | reverse complement strand
CTATTGCTATTCGCTTTTCGCCCGTTTCAATCGGCGCTAAATCCGCAGCCTTGCAGCTTTTCAGCAACGATCCCGATGAAAATCCGCTGCAAGTACCGCTTCTTGCCACCGCCATTGCGCCGGATATTACCGCAACCCCGGATACGGCAAACTTTGGGCAAATCGTTGCCGGCAGCGACTCCACCATCACCCTGATTATTTCCAATGAGGGAGACGCCAGCCTGATCGTCAGCGCCTCAACAATCAGCGGAACCAATGCCAATCAATTTGCGATTACCGGCGGCCAGGGCGGATTTACCATTCCCGTGGGCGGCAACCCGCATTTAATTGATGTACGATTTTCCCCCTCCGCCGTGGGCAGCAAAAGCGCTCTTCTACAAATTGCCAGCAACGATTTTGATGAAAACCCCTTGCAAATCCCCCTTTTGGGAGAAGCGGTTCTGCCGGATATCGCCGCATTCCCCAACAGTCTGGATTTCGGCGAAATAGAAGTGGGCGATTCCGCCGCGCTCAGCCTTTCGGTCGCCAATCTCGGCAGCGGCGATTTGATTGTAAGCGCGACAAATATTGCCGGGGCGGATTCTGCGGATTTTTCAATCATCAATGGCGGCGGAAGTTTCATCATAACCGTCAGCGGGCCTTCGCATACCATCGATCTCCAATTTAAACCGCTTTCCGGCGGCAGCAAAACCGCTGCGTTGCAGATCATCAGCAACGATCCCGACGAAAATACCTTTCCGGTTCCCTTAAGCGCTATTGCCGCTGCTCCGGCCATTTCTGCCAATCCATCTTTATTAGATTTTGGCAATACGGTAGTTGATTCTACGAAATTCCTTTCGCTAACGATTTCCAATAGCGGCAGCCGGGATTTAACGATTAGCGCTGCCGGGCTTTTCGGAAATGACGCCAGCCAGTTCGCTATTGCGGATATTCCGGGGCTGCCTTTCAGCATTTCCCCGGCAGGAAGCGAAGATATTACCATTCGCTTTTCTCCCGCTACCCTGGGTGCAAAGGAAGCGGAATTGCAAATTACGAGCAATGATCCGGTAAACAACCCGCTCAGCATTTCCCTTAACGGCATCGGCTCGCAGCCGGGAATTGCCGTAAACCCCGCAGCGCTGAATTTCGGCAGCGTGTTTGTCGATTCTGCAAGGGTCTTACCGCTCAACATAACGAATTTGAGCAATACCACCTTTGCCGTGTTGGATGCCGCGCTAACCGGCCCCGGCCAGGATCAATTTTCTATCGCGGAAATTTTTTCCTTGCCGCGCTCGCTGCCGCCCGCTGCCAGCGATTCAATCACCATCCGGTTTTCTCCTACCGCAGACGGGGCGGTTTCTGCCACGCTGCAAATCAGCACAAACGATCCCAATAATACGGAAATAAACGTTCCGTTAAGCGGTACAGGCATCGCTGCCGCCGTAATCGCGGCCAATCCGCCATTCCTGAATTTTGGCAATGTGATTGTTAACGAGGGGTTAACACTGGAATTGTTTATCAAAAACAACGGGAGCGCAACGCTTTCTGCAAATACTGTTGAAATTTCCGGCAGCGATTCCGATCAGTTTGCGATTACAAATACGCCGCCACTGCCGCTGGAAATTGTTCCCGGCGACTCCCAGGATGTCTCTATCGCTTTTCTGCCAACTTCCACCGGGCTAAAATCCGCTGTATTGCAGTTGAACCATAATGCAATTAACGACAACCCATTAAATATTGCACTGAACGGGGTTGGTGTAGCGGATATCGGCCCAATAATTTCCCCCTCGCCAGCGATGTTAAATTTTAGCAATGTCGTTATTAACGAAGCCAGCCAATTGATCATTTCAATTGCGAACGATGGCAACCAAACGCTAACTGTCAGCCAGACGGATATTTTAGGAAATGACGCGGATCGTTTTACGTTTGTTAGCGGAAATGGGGCATTTTCGATTTCACCCAGCGGCCAGGCGCACGAAATTTCGATAGAATTTTCTCCATTATCAAGCGGGCCTCGAAATGCCACTTTGCGAATCGTTAGCAATGATCCGGTAAACAGTTCGTTAAATATTCCGCTTAACGGAACCGGCATCGCTGATCCCACACCGGCACAAATATTGATTGATACGTCCTCAATATCATTGAACTTAAACACCGCGTTTAATTTTTCGATTACGATAGCGGAAGATAATGCGGCAATTCAATCGGCAAGTTTATTTGCGCGGGAAGGCGGCAGGGCGATGTTTAATGAATTTTCGCTGACGGAAGGTTCCGGCGACCTTTGGACAACCACTGTTCCCAATAATTTTATCAGCGAACGCGGCCTGGAATATTACATCGAGGTGCGGCACGGCGGCGCAATTACGTTATACCCGGAAAATGGCAGCAACACCCCGGCAGTCGCCCGGGTAAACGTGCCGCGGCTGGTTTTCCCCGGGCTGACATTGCAAGATGATTATCAAAAAATTTCCGTGCCCGGCAATGCCGGCAATCAAACGCTTGCGAATATTTTGCAGGATGATCTCGGAACCTATAACCAGCAAGAATACCGCGTATTCGATTGGAATAATGCCCAGGAACGCTTTGTCGAACTCAATAATTTAAATGCCACCCTGCCGCCGGGTAAGGCGCTGTGGCTAATCACCAGAACGCCGAAAGCATTGGATGTAGAAACCACTCAATCGGTGTTGACAAATCGCAGCTACCCGGTTTCTTTGGCAGCCGGATGGAATATGATCGCAACGCCCTTTGCTTTTCCAGTAGCCTGGAGCGAGGTGAATTCAACGAATATCCAGGGGGGAACGCTCTATTTTTATGATGGGTCGGGATGGAATTCCGCTGCTGTTCTGGAGCCGTTTAAGGGATATGCGGTGTTTGCGCTTTCTGCCACAACCCTGCAAATTCCCCCGCAAGAAAGCAGCGCTCCCGTAGCACGACAGGCGGCTTCGAAATCCACTATTGGCCCGGAAAACCAGTGGCAAATTCAAATCAAAGCGGAAAAAGCCGGCTACCGGGATCACTACAACTTTGCCGGGGTTCGCCAAACGGCAAATTATGCCTGGGATCGATCCGATATTTTGGAGCCGCCGGCTATCGGCAATTTCGTTTCGCTTTATTTCGATCATTCCGATTGGCCGGAGAGAGCGGCACTTTACGCCGGGGATTATCGCGACCCCTCGACGGAACGCTATGAATTTGATTTTGTAGTGCAGAGTAACTTTTCCGGGACCGCAACAATTACGTTTGAGCCACAGGAAATTCCCCCGCAATATGATTGGGTTGTTGTTTCTCCGGAGACAAATGTAAAATATCCGCAAGGAGGCGATATTTCTACCACTTTAAACTCCGCAGCCTATCGTTTGTTTGTCGGGCCAAAATCGTTTTTGGAAACGGCTCTAAATGGCTATCAAGAATTGCCGGAAGAATTTGCGTTGTTGCAAAATTATCCCAATCCGTTTAACCCGGAAACCACCATTCCCTTTCAATTGCCAGAGGAAACCCGCGTTACGATCAATATTTACAATATGTTAGGACAGCGAGTAAAAACGGTATTAAAAAATCAATTAAAAGCTCCCGGGTACCACAATATATCCTGGAACGGCGCTGCAGAAAATGGAAACAAGGCCGCCAGTGGCGTGTATATTGTTAACTTCCGGGCCGGGGATTTTGTAAAATCGATGAAAATGGTATTGATTCGGTGATCTCCAATAAAGATTTTGTATTTGAGATTTATTTGAAATTTGAAGCTTGTTGTTTGGAATTCCCAGATTAATTTATATAACTCACCTCACCAACATCATCTTTATTGACTTTGAATAATGCTTCGATTGTAAATGTAAAATGTACATACCGCTTGCAACCGGGACATCATTATTATTAGTGCCACTCCATTGCAGTTGATAATACCCGGCCTCTTTCGGCACATCCTTCAGCAATGTTTTTACCTTTTGCCCTATGGCATTAAATACAGAAATCGTAACGAAGGCCGGGCGCGGCAATTGGAAACGGATATTTGTCTCCGGGTTAAAGGGATTGGGAAAGTTTTGGGAGAGCACAAATTGCTTGGGAACCTCTTTAAACTTGCTTAACATGCCTTCTAAAAATTCCGGGGAACCAACAAGCAGGGTAAAGTGTTGTTTGGGAAGCGACGTAACAATTTCTTCTGCCGGATATTTTAATTGCGTTGCGGAAGAAACGACGATCCAATCGAAATTTTGCGGTAGATTCTCTGGTTCGAAGGTAAGTGTCGCTTCTCCGGTGAAATTACTTTCAATCGTAAAATTATACTCGTAGCCATTGGCTTCCGGTGAGCGAAAATCGCCGGTGTATCGATCGGCGCCTTCCGCCCAATCGCTGCCATCAAAATAAAGCGAGAGATATTTTCCGATCGGCGGCGGTTCGGGAATATCGTAAATATCCCATTGGCCGGCAGCGTTGTTCCGGGTGCCGGCAAAATTGATATCGTCAGTATACCGGCCTTTTTGGGCGGTAATTCGAATCTGCCATTCATTTTCCGCCAATTTACGAAGCGAATTCCCTTTTGAAGCAGTCCCTGCTTCCCGGGGCGGTATTTGCAAGTTAAACGACTGATTTGCTTTTACCAAATACCCTTTGAACGGCTCCATTTGCGAAGCGAATTCCCATTTTCTTTCCGCGCTATTCCAAACAATTAACGTTTGCCCTTGAAGATTGTTAAAATCCGTACTCAGGTTCGTCGTGTTTATACTATCCCAATCGACCGTAAAGGCAAATGGCACGCCGATCATATTGTAGCCCTGAACCAATGGAATGGGATACGGCATGTCTGTTGGTACGGATTGAGCATTTTCTATATCGAGTGTTTCGGATTCCCTGGTTACCAGCCAAACCGCTTTTCCGGGGAATAAGCGGTTTTCCAGGGTGCTCAATTCAGTATAATTTCTCCCGCCGGCAATATTGTCAAACATTCGATAGCGGGTATTATCATAGGCGCCCAAATCATCCAAAAACAAGTCGCTTAACCGGTTGTTTGTGGCAATTACTGGAATGGAAATCATTTCATAAATTGTATCTGCATTGGTGGGAGCGGAAAACGGCAGTTGTTCTATCAATACGATTTCGGCAGCGGGGTTATCCGGCGCTGTTTCCGGGTATAAAGTGGTTGTATCACCGTGTGCTGCCTCAATATAAAACTCCAACCCCCGTTCCATGATGTTGTTTCCGTCTAAAGTAACTGACCAATTATCCCCGTCTCCTCTCAAAAAAGATTCGCGAATCGGGTAAAGAGTTTGCCCTCCCTGCCGGCCTAAAAATGTAACCGATTCGATCTCGGTTTCATCATCGCTTACCGTAATTTCGAGTAGAAAATTTTTCCCTGCGCTTAAAGAATCGAAAGCAGCGAGCGGAAGAGAAATAGTTGCCGGCGTAAAGTCTGCGACTGCTTCCCCGGTTAAAATTGTCGATGAGTTCTGAAGCATTAAACCGGAACCGGCAAAAAGTAAGGAATCCATGGGTGTGCCCCGAACTTGGGGGGTAAAACGGAGCTCATTCTTAAACCTGCCATTCGCTGCTAA
>CAXHHS010000519.1:0-5531 GCA_964015645.1 uncultured bacterium | reverse complement strand
AGGCTAAAATCGCCAAAACCTTTGAAAGGGTCCAAACCTTTCATAGGTTGTAAAAAAGCTGGAGAAGAGCAATCAAAGACGATTCCACTCAAATCGATAACGGCCTCAAACGTCGTGATTTTATTAAACTTGGCACAGCTGCTGGGATTGGCGCCGCATTGAGCAGCGTGAGTTTTTCGAGTTGTGAAAGAGCGGGTGGCAGTTCCCAAAAACGCGGCCCTGCGCCGGATCAGTTCTTTGCTGCGCCACCGATGGAAACTGTAAGAATCGGTTTTGTCGGTGTTGGCGGAATGGGATCTGCCCACGTGCGGAATTTCTTGAAAATCGATGGTGTGGAAATCAAAGCGGTTTGCGATATCTTGGAAGAAAAAGTGAAACGCGTGCAAGATTGGTGCGTAGAAGATGGCCGTCCAAAACCCACTAGTTATTCCCGCGGCGAATACGATTTTAAACGCATGTGCGAAAGTGAAGACCTCGACCTGGTTTTTACCGCCACGCCCTGGCGCTGGCATGTGCCGGTTTGTACTGCCGCGATGCAAAACGGCAAACACGCCGCAACGGAAGTTCCTGCCGCTGTTACCATCGATGAATGCTGGCAATTGGTAGAACACGCCGAAAAATATCAAAAACATTGCGTGATGATGGAAAACTGCCAATACGGTCGCAACGAGATGTTAGTACTAAACCTGGTTCGCATGGGCTTGTTGGGCGAAGTATTGCACGGCGAATGCGGCTATCTACACGATTTGCGTGTGATAAAATTCTCTCCAGATGGCGAAGGTCTTTGGCGGCGCGATCATTCGATGAGGCGCAATGGCAATCTTTACCCCACGCATGGTCTTGGCCCGGTAGCGCAATGCATGGACATCAATCGCGGCGATCAATTCGATTACCTGGTGTCGATGAGCAGCCCATCGCGAGGGCTGCAAGAGTATGCCATCAACAATTTTCCGCCGGAAGCATCGCAGCGGAAAGAAAAATTTATTTTGGGCGATGTGAATGTCAGTTTGATCAAAACCGTAAATGGGCGCACTATTTTTCTTAGCCACGATACGAACTTGCCACGACCGTACAGTCGCATCAACCTGGTTCAAGGGACGAAAGGTCTTTTTCAAGGTTATCCCCACCGCCTTCACATCGAAGGCCGCAGCCCGGCGCATAAATGGGAAATGGCAGAGGATTATTATGAAGAATTCGATCATCCGCTTTGGAAGAATTTGGAGACGGAAAAAGCCGAGGGCGCTCCCCATGGCGGTATGGATTTTTTGGAAGATTACCGCCTTATCAAGTGTTTGCGCGAGGGATTACCAACGGATATGAATGTTTATGACGCTGCTGCCCTTAGCTGCGTTTCCGAACTCACCGAGCGCTCGGTAGCAAATGGCAGCGCACCGCAAAAGTTCCCGGATTTTACACGCGGAAAGTGGAAGGTTTACCCGCCGTTAGGGATTGTGGAAGGGTAACACCTTTTTAATTATTCCATTTATTGAAGCAATAACATCTTATTAACCTTCTGAAAATCGTTCGCAAAAAGCCGGTAGAAATACAGTCCGCTGCTAACCTTCACACCATTATCATCGGTAGCATCCCATTGAATTTCATAGTACCCCGCCTCAAAACTGCGATTTACCAGGGTACGGATTAATTGCCCGCGGGCGTTGTAAATTTTGAGAGAGGCAATACTCGAATAGGGCAACCCGAATCGAATCGTAGTCGTCGGGTTAAAGGGATTGGGGTAATTTTGATCCAATTCAAATTGTTGAGGGATTTGATCTGCGCCGGAAATAACATTTGCAAACGGATCGATTTTACTTAAGATCGATGTTGATATACCCGGAATTATTTCGACTGCAATAACGCTCCAATCTACATTGCTTGAAAACATGCCGGAAAATGCTATACTGCCCGGGGTGGAAATCAGTTGATCCACAATCGCCACGCTAGCGGCACTGCCACCGGAACCGGCTGCCGCCTCAACCCTTTCGGTGTACCCGGCGCCGGGTTGATGCGTTTTATTGCGCATTGCAGCAGCGCCAAAAACCATCGTGCCTTCATCCGTGGCGTTAATATTGAAGGCGTATGCGTTATTATCATTTCCGCCGGAGCAGCCGCCATCCGCCCCATTTGTATTTCCTGCAACCGTCATCCCGAGCGGAGCCGAGGGATCGACACCGGAATACCGTGAAACGGCAATTGCCGCCGCACTTGGCGCGTTTTGAAAGCTGGCAGTGACGATACCATCACCGGAAGGCGTTCCCTGCGCCATCCAAATGGTCATCCCGGTTTGATTTCTGCCGGAGCATTGGGCTTTCACCGGCGTCCAAACAAGCCCCAATCCCGTAACCGAGGTTACGGTTCTAAACGGCTTGGATGTAATTGCCGCGAGATACAGATCATTTGCTACCCCGGAAATATTGGCATTCGTTGAAACATTAGCAGTATTGGTAGAGCCGCCGGTTTGCGTTTCTTCGTAAGCGACCTCCCCGGTTGGCGGTTGCACGATGAACGTCGCCGTAACATTTTTGTCGCTGTCCATTAAAATCGTATCCGGGTTTGTTGTGCTGCTAAGATCGCCGCTCCAACCGGAAAATATCCAACCGGGAGCGGGAATGGCGGTGAGTTCGACTTCGGTTCCTTCCGAATATGTTCCGCCATCCGGTATCAGCCCTACGCTGCCGTTACCAACGGTTGATACCGTTAACTCATAAGTGGGGACGGCAGTAAAGACAGCGGTAATTACTTTATCGTCATCCATGATAATCGAGACGGGATTATCAGCACTCACCAAATCGCCGAGCCAGGTGCTAAATGCGAATCCTAATTCGGGATTGGCCGTTAGCTGAACTTCGGTTCCGGCAACGTAGGTTCCACCGGGAGGATCCAAATCCACTGTTCCGGGGCCAGTAATAGCAACTGTTAAGGCGTATGTGGGCAGTTGGCTAAAATTGGCGGTTACATTTTTATTAGCGTCCATCAAAATCGTCGCGGGGTTGTCCGCTGTGTTTATATCTCCACTCCAGCCATCGAATTGCCAACCGGGAGCGGGGGTGGCTGTCATCGTTACCTGCGTTCCTTGCGGATAAGTGCCGCCAGGAGGATTGAGGGAAACAGTTCCTGAGCCGTTATTGGTCACGTTAAGCGCATACTGCGGCCCGGCAATACCCGGTTTAATTTCGATTCCGATAACGCTCCAATCTACATTACTGGAAAAACTTCCGCTCAACATAACGGTTTGCACAGTAGAAATCGCTTGATCAACAGCTGCGATGCTGGCTGCACTGCCGCCGGAACCCCCGGCATGTTCGCTTCTTTCGGTAAACCCCGGTCCCGGTTGGTGAGATTTATTACGCATGGCCGCTGCGCCGTAAATCATAACACCCATATCGCTTGCATCAATATTGAAATTGTAGCTATTGTTATCGTTGCCGCCGGAGCAGCTGCCATCCTGACCGGTGGTATTGCCGGAGACAATATTGCCAATCGGCATTGTTGGATGAACACCGGAATAGCGGGAAACGGCAATCACCGCAGCGTTTGGTGCGCTTTCAAAAACGGCGCTAACCTGCCCATCGCCGGAAGGGGTACCTTGGGCCATCCAAACCTGCGCCCCGGTCTGGTTTCTGCCGGAACACTGCGATTTTACCAGTGTCCAATTAAGCCCCATTCCGCTAACGGAAGTGGCCATCCGGTACGGCTTGGATGAAATTGCTGCCAAATAGAGATCGCCGGGAACGGCTGTGAGATTTGTTCCAGTAGAAACACTAACATTAGAAGTGGAACTACCGGTTTGCGTTTCTTCGTAAGCAACTTCCCCCGTGGGCGGTTGTTCAATAAAGGTCGCAGTCACAGTTTTGTCACTATCCATCACGATTGTTACCGGATTTTCAGCGCTATTCAAATCACCGCTCCAACCGGAGAATACCCAGCCGAAGTCAGCGGTAGCGGAAAGAGTTACTTCCGTGTCTTCGGGGTAATTTCCGCCCTCCGGATCGAGGGTAACGCTGCCATTGCCTGTAATGTTTATAACGAGATCGTAAGTTGGTATTAAGGTAAATGTTGCGGTAATATTTTTATCCGCATCCATAATAATGCTTTCCGGGTTGTTAGTGCTTTCCAGGTCGCCGCTCCAGCTATCAAATTGCCAGCCGGGGTTTGGGGTAGCAGTCAGTGTAACCGGTGTTCCTTCGCTGTAAGTGCCGCCTTCGGGATCTAACATAACGGTCCCGCTTCCGGCGATGGTTACAGTAAGATCATAGGTCGGAACTTCCGTAAACATCGCGGTCACGGTTTTATCACCATCCATAACGATACTTACCGGGTTGTCGGTGCTGACGATATCGCCACTCCAATTGCTAAATACAAACCCCAGGGTGGCAGTGGCGGTTAATTCAACTTCCGTTCCGGCGACATAGGTTCCGCCGGCGGGATTCAAATCCACTGTACCGCTGCCGGAAATATTTACCGTAAGCGTATAAGTTGGCAACTGGCTGAAATTTGCGGTGATATTTTTATCGGAATCCATAACGACAATTACGGGATTATCGGAGGTGGTTATATCTCCGCTCCAGCCATCAAATTGCCAGCCGGGATCCGGCGTTGCCGTCAGCGTAACCGGTGTACCTTCGATGTATGGGCCATCCGGCGGATTGAGAGCAACCGAACCGGAGCCGTTTAACGTTACATTCAGATCGTATCTTGGAATTTCGGCAAAAACTGCCGTAACCGATTTATTACCATCCATTAAAATCGATTCGGGATTATTGCTGCCGCTTAAATCGCCTTCCCAATGGTCGAATACAAAACCGGCGGCGGGTGATGCTGTAACGGATACGATTTGGCCGTCGTCGTAAAATCCACCCGGCGGATCAAAACTCACTGTTCCCGAATTAGGCGGGCTAACCGAGGCGCTAAGCGTAAACTCCCCGCCGAGGGTGCTGCGCACGTAAAACTCATCGATAACTTCGCCATTAATGTTTTTGAAATAGAAGTATGCCAGCCGGGGATCGCCGTTGTAGTTAAACACGCCAAACAGCGCGCCATAAGTCGCATTCTGGGTTCCGGTGTAAATGCTCGCCCACCACTCGCCATCGCGAGACTGGTTTTTGATATTGCGCCCGCCCAATCCGGTGACGTGAACAAAGGTATTGCCTTCATCTTCCGGCGTGCCTGGCATATCTGCCGCCAGGGTAATCGTGTCGGACATGGTTGCAATCACCTGGGTGTCCAGGTCGCTCATCTGAAATGTACGGCTATAGGTATGGGCATGGCCAGTGGTAATAATTGCGCCGCCTTTACGAGATTCTTCGTAAACGTCCCAGCCGGTTTCGTCGCTTTTGGTGTAAACTTGCATGGCGTTCATATTTTTGTGCCAACTGGAAATGCGCCAAATCGAGTTATCTGTTGCTAACTGATCGCGGATATACTCGTGATAATTGTTGGTTGAATCCGGGAAAACATCCGGGGCAGTAAGGATGATGAAAAGCCCTTTGTAATAAAGGCAGGAGCGGATTCCGTATTCGCCGCTCCAGGAA
>CAXHHS010000518.1:0-5547 GCA_964015645.1 uncultured bacterium | reverse complement strand
TGTAAAAATTATCGGACGCGGCGTGAATGCCAGCGATTCCGTTTCCGCTTCTGACAAATTCCAGCAAATTTTTACGATGATCGGGATTTGTGAATTGTAATTGGGTGGTGCTGATGAAACAAACAGCATCGAATTGATTGAGGCTATCGGCATTGAACATTGCTATATCATTGCTGATAGTAGTCGTAAAGGCGCCGGTTTTATTCCCCAATGTTTCAATTGCTTTTGTGCCATGGGGAATGGATTGGTGAACAAATCCTTCCGTTAAGGTGAATACAAGAAGTTTGCGCGGTTGCTTTGGTGAAACGGTTGCTTGAACAGGGGTCGCGGTCTCGATTTTTTGAAGGTCTTCAGAAGGAATTTGAGCCGGAAGGGGGAGTGAAGTTAAAACGGATAAAACGAAAAGCAGTTGTGCGATCTTAGCGCCTTTAACCATCGCTGATTTTCTCGTTAAACGCTTTGAAAATCTGTCCCCTCCTTCGTGAGACGGGGAATTTCTTCGCTTTTCTTTCCAATATAGATTTATTCTCATTATTATCGCTTTGTTATTGACAACTTTTAACTTTAGTCACTTGCAAAATTTAAACTTATAGATGCCAGGGACTACGCATTGGACGAGAGAGATAGCGGTCAGCATCCGGGTCGTTAACAAACCGTTCTGCCCGGGGATTCCAGCGTACTTTACGGCCTAATTTCATGGCGATATTGCCGAGATGGCCGGCCATAATTGCATGATGAGCAGCTTCTACCGGGGTAATGGTTTGTGCCCGGCTGCGCACGCATTCTAAAAAGTTAGCGTAATGGTTATTACTTTCGTATAGATGAATTTCGTTAGGGCCGATAACGGATGATTGCAGCGATTCTGGGTGTGTCGCCAAGCCCTGGCGGCTTACATGCACCCAGCCTTCCGTGCCGATAAAATGCGTTCCCATACCTTTGGGCTGCTGCGTGGAATCAGCTACAATCATGGTAAATCCTTCAGCGTATTGGCATTCGAAATAATAACCCGGTGGCGTATCGAAAAGCCCGTCTTTTGCCGGTGGAAAGGTTGCCTGGCCAGTTATTTCCACCGGGCTGCTATGCTCGGTATCCATTCCCCAATTGGCAATATCAATATGATGGCCGGCCCAATCGGTTAGCTGCCCGCCGGAATAATCGCTAATCCAGCGAAAATTCCAATGGCAGCGGCTGGGATTGTAAGGGCGATCCGGCGCCGGGCCAAGCCACATATTATAATCAAAACCATCCGGTGGCGGGGCTGGCTGAGTGCCGTTATTACGGATGTTATTGCCGTGCGGCAGCCCAACTCGCACGGTGTGCACTTTGCCGATACGGCCGTTCCGCACCAATTCGCAAGCAAAGCGAAAATGGCGTTGGGAGCGTTGCCAGCTTCCGGTTTGCCAAATGCGGCCATAGTGATTTACGGCATCGCAAACTGCGCGCCCTTCGGAAATGGTGTACGCTAATGGTTTTTCACCGTAAATATCTTTTCCCGCGCGGGCGGCTGCAACACCCATAATGCCGTGCCAGTGATCGGGAACGGCGATCATAACGGCGTCAATATCTTGCCGGGTGAGTAATTCGCGGAAATCATTGTGGGTGGTGCAATCCTGGCTGCCATATTTTTCATTTACGATCTTTTTAGCGCGTTCCCGGTGATTGGCATCGACATCACATACAGCAACGACCCGGGCAGCAGGTAGCTCCAAAAACCCTCGCATATTCGCTGTTCCCATTCCACCCACACCGATACAGCCAATGGTAATTTGATCACCCGGTGAAATGGTAGCATTTCTACCTAAAACGGTCGATGGAATAAAATACGGCACGCAAAAAGCGCTGATTGCGGCGCCGGAAGCTTTTTGTAAGAAATCTCTTCGGGTGATTTTGGAATGATTTTTCAAAGTTGATTTCCCTTCTTGAATTTGGGAATGTAGTAAACGATGCTGGATACTCGATAACATATTTATCGAGTATTATCAAATGTTAAAATTATGCTCATTCGTAGTATAAACACCGGGGCATTTTAACATTCGAATGCGGCTAATTCTCAAACGCTGCATCAAATGCCCTGCCGGAAGCGGGAAAATCGATGCTTTTGACAAACTCGCAAGCTTCCTGCGCGCCGTGCTCGCGATCCATTCCGCTATCCTCCCATTCCACGGAAAGCGGGCCATTGTAGCCGATGTAGTTTAATGTACGGATAATTTCCTCAAAATCCACTCCGCCGCGCCCGAGCGAGCGGAAATCCCAACCGCGATCCTGCTGGCCAAAATTGAGGTGTGATCCTAAAATTCCGGTCCGGCCATCCAATTGCAAAGCGGCATCTTTCATGTGCACGTGATAAATGCGGTCGGAAAACTCCCGGATGAACATTACCGGATCGACCATTTGCCAATGTAGATGGCTGGGATCGAAATTAAAACCAAACGCCTCGCGATAATTGACGGCTTCCAGCGCCCGCTTTGTGGTCACAATATCGAAAGCGATTTCCGTGGGATGCACCTCTAATCCGAAGCGCACGCCGCATTCGTCAAACACATCAAAAATGGGATTCCACATTTTCGCGAAGTAAGCGAATCCATCATCAATCATTTCATCGGAAACCGGTGGAAAGCTGTAAATTAGATGCCAAATAGAAGAACCGGTAAATCCGTTTGCCACGTTTAACCCGAGATTTTTAGCAGCGCGGGCGGTGTTCTTCATCGCTTCTACCGCCCAGGCGCGTTTTTTTTCGGCGTCTCCGGCGCAATCAACCGGGGCAAACCCATCGGAGCGGCCGTCGTTGTTTAAATCGCAGACTAATTGCCCTGCCAAATGGTTGCTAATGGCAAACAGTTTTAAATTGTGCTTTTCCAAAATCGCCTTTTGCCGCTCGCAATAATCGAGATCTTCCGCCGCTTTAAAAACATCCATGTGGTCTCCCCAGCAAGCGAGTTCCAGGCCGTCATATCCCCAACTGGCAGCTTTCTGTGCCAATGTTTCCAGGGTTAAATCCGCCCACTGGCCGGTGAAGAGTGTTACGGGTCTACTCATTCTTTAGCTCCTATCTTATGGATAAATATTTTCTTTTTCGCTTAACAAGTGGTAGCTGGCAGGAAAAACAAATACTGCTACTGCCTACTGTGATTTTCTCTTTAGCCTTAGTCTCTCAACCCGGCATCGCCGTCCATTTCTCTTTGCCCTGGGAACTGGCGATGACGGTTTCGATAAACTGCATCCCCCGCAGGCCATCGTTAACATTAGGGAAATCCAGCATTAGTTCATCCGGTTCCTGGCCGGTGAGCTTGGCACGAACCGTATCGGCAAAATTGCAGTAAATGTTGGCAAATGCTTCCAAAAACGCTTCCGGGTGACCAGACGGCAGGCGAGTTGCACGAGCGGCCGCCGTGCTCTTTTGGCCGACATAACCGTTTCCGCGACACCATACCTCCAACGGCGCGTCCGGCGATTTGACATATAAATAATTGGGATGCTCCTGGTGCCATTCCAGTGCTCTTTGGTCGCCATAAACCCAAATCGCCAGGCCATTTTCCTCGCCAATAGAAATTTGGCTGACGTGCAAAATGCCTTTTGCGCCATTGTTAAACCGCAGCAGGCAATTGCCATCATCATCCAATCTACGGCCTTTGACAAAGGTGCTAAGATCGGCACAAATGTGGGAAATTTTCAAACCAGTGATGTATTCGGAAAGATTTTCCGCATGGGTTCCAATATCGCCAATGCTGCCGGCAGCACCGCTTTGCGCCGGGTCTGTACGCCAGGATGCCTGGGTTTGCCCGGTTTCTTCCAAGGCCGTTGCCAGCCAACCTTGCGGGTATTGCACCACGATTTTGCGAATTTCCCCCAAATCGCCTTGCCGGGTTATATCGCGTGCTAATTTTACCATCGGGTAGCCGGTGTAGTTGTGCAGCAGGCCAAACACCAGGCCGGAATCGTTAACCAGCTTCTGCAATTCGCTGGCTTCATCCGCATTAAAGGTCATTGGCTTTTCGCACATTACGTGGAAACCGGCCTCTAAAAACGCTTTTGCAATCGCAAAATGCGAATTGTTGGGGGTGGTGATCGCTGCAAAATCGATACGTTCGCTTTCCGGAAGTGCTGTTTCTTTTTCGAGCATTTCATCTACGCTGCCGTAAGCGCGTGCGGGATCGACCCGGTAACTTTTGCCAGCTTCTTTTGATTTTTGCGGATTGCGACTAAATGCTCCGGCAACCAATTGAATGCCGCCGTCCAAACGAGCGGCTTTGGCATGTACATCCCCGATAAACGCCCCCGGCCCGCCGCCGATAAGCCCCATTTTGAGCATTCGGTTTAATTCCACAATGCCTCCTATTTTAACGGTAAATTCGAAGGCCGAAATTATTAAAATTGCCTGAAATATCAAAATTTTTTTTATTCGGTGGGTTTTACATTTCAGTAGGCTTATACTCGCTAAAACATTCCTATTTATATAGATTGGAAAGGATTTACAATTCTCAAATTTTGTATTTTTTGACCGCTTTGCAAATCTTCTGTGTAAAGAATATTGCAATCTGTCATTAATGCTGCACCGATAATAAGCGCATCATAAAATGAATATTGCCAGCGTGCGGATAATTCTAAAGCCTGGTGGTACAATTCAATACTTGTAAATATCTCACAAAGCGGTTCTAATACAGTGGTTAAATAAATTTGGCTATCTTTAAAGGAAAGTGGCGGGGCAAACTTACGAGCTGCGACATTCAGAAATTCCTGAACTACTTGAGAGCTTATACAACCGTGTTGTCCGGATAAAGCGTCTTGAATTAGTCCTTGTGCGATTTGTTGTTTATCGGAATTAAGTTTATCAAACGAATAAACCAGGATATTTGTATCCAAAAAAAATTTATCTTTCATTCAATTCATCTCTCGTAAAAGAGTTGTCAGGTTGTGCGTAGCTTAATGACTTCATCAAATCAGTATAATCAGAGATCTTTTTATTATTAGCATACCGCTTTAGCCACTTTCGAAATTCGGCATTAAGTGTCGTTTGATCTCTTTGTGCTTTTTGGCGAGCTTTTTTAATTAATTCTGCCTCGGCGCTCATTGTGATGTTTTTGACCATGATATATTCTCCATTTTTACACTATATTAGTGCACACTGTTTTCGTGTGAAATTTAATGTGCTTTTAAAAATTAAACAACTGATATATTTTTGCTGGGTTTAACAGTATATTTTCAATTTCAAAACTTTATATCAAATTTTAATTAAAAAGGAAGCCAATGCAAAGTTTGGATAATTCAGAATGCCGGGTTGTGTTGAAAAAAGGTCGCTCAAAATCTGTTAAAAATTACCACCCCTGGATTTTTTCCGGGGCGATAGAGCGGGTCGAAGGTGCGGTAAACCCTGGCGATATCGTATCGGTTTATTCGGCTGATAACGTGTTTTTGGCAAAGGGATTTTTTAATCCGAAGTCGCAAATTCGTGTTCGCCTGCTGGCATTTGTGGAAAAAAAGATAACACCGGATTTTTTTCGCCAAAGGATCGCGCAGGCGATTTCTCTCCGAAAAACATTTGTCACCGGG
>CAXHHS010000517.1:0-5552 GCA_964015645.1 uncultured bacterium | reverse complement strand
CGTAATTACGAATGCGATTGCCAGCACGCCAGTGCCCATCTGCTCCCATTTGATAGAATTTTTACCTTTGGGAGCAAAATGCCGCCAGCGGTCGCCAAAGGTTTCCGCCAATCCACCGCAGCCACAAATCCAGGAACAGTAGCGTTTTCCGTTAAACAACACAAAAATCGGGATGACCACAAAGGTTAACAAAACACCCCAGATGATCCAGATATGATGCGGGTTGTAGAAAAAGGTGTAGAAAAAAAGTGGCCAGGCGTAAATAATACCATAGCTGCGCCAGGCCTGATCAGCAAAAACCGGGTCGTTTGCTAACTCGCCGACCCATTGGTATTTGACCGCCCATTGGAACAGGAATTCCGGGATGATAAAAAAGAATATCCACTGAAAACTTATTAAACTGATATACCGCCACACTTGAAACCGATCTTTGCGCTCTAACCCCCAGCGTTTTAGCGCTTCGATGCCGAAAACCGTCATCAACCCGGTATAGATGATGGTGTACCAAAAACTCCAGGGGCGGTCGGCGAAGGAAAGCGCATCGTAGCCCCAATTGGTGAAAGGCCAGAATTCCCGCCCGCCGCCGGTTTTAGCCCCGTAAATCGTATACCAAACAAGGAAAGACAGCGACAGCCAGGACCAGCGGTCTCCGGCCCGTCCAAACACAACCAATCCCCCGACAGAAATTGCCGCTACAATTGCACCGGTCCAGGCAGCGATGTTTTGAAACACATCCGGTACGATGCTCGTTTGCCCTCCAGCAAACCAAAGTCCGAACAGTGAGGTTAGCGCTAACAACACAGCGCGAGGGAAATTTCCCTCCCATTCATTTTCCAGCTTAATACCGATGGATTTGAGGAATTTGATTGGCAACTCTGCGCCGACCAGCACGAAAGCGTGGTCGGCGCCAACTTCAATTTTTTCCTCATGGCCGCCTTTATCCACTTTTAGCGTTGCTTTGTTAGCGGAAAATTCCGTTACGTTGGAGTTAAAAAGTACCGTTACTCTCCCGTCGGCAATCGCTTCGTTTAACAACCGTTCATTATCTTTAAAGACCCGTTTAAATTCCCCGCTGCGATAGGAGAGCGTTACCCGGTTTTGCTCGCTCAGCGTCAGCGCAGCTTCCACTGCGCTGTTGCCGCCGCCAACAATTAGGATGTCTTCATCTTTATACTTTCGCGGGCTGTACAATCGGTGGTAAACGTGCTCCTGGTCCTCCCCTTTAGCACCCAGTTTGCGAGGATTGCCCCGCTGCCCGGTGGCTAAAATAACGCGCTGCGCTTTATATTTTCCCTTTGGCGTCGTAATATGAAAAATTTCGTTTTTTCGCTCGATGGCCGTTACCGGCTCTTCTGTACGCACATCGAGATTGTTTTCTTTTACGATTTGTCCCCAGCGATTGACAAGGTCTTCTTTCTGCGCGCCATCTAACCACAGTTTACCTTTCGGCGGTTTGCTGTCCGGTTCGGCATAAACCCATTTGCCTTCCGGAAAATTTTCGATGGTATTAGCGATTTTTTCTTTTTCCAGAACAACTGCGCGTAATCCTTTATCCTTAGCAGCGAGGGCGGCATTCAATCCTGATGCACCGGCTCCAACAATCACCAAATCCAAAACATCTTTATCGTCAGAATTCCCCCTGGGCAGCGCGGCGATATGTTCGATTGTATCATAACCTTGTGCCATTGCCAGCTTAATTACCGGAGCGCCCGCCAAATCGCCCACGATGTAAATTCCCGGTATATTACTCTCCAAATCTTTCGATAATAACGGCCTGCGGGATGGGCCGTTGGCGGTGGCGAATAGTTCTTCTAACCATTGTTGGGCTTTCTTAAACATTCCGTGTCCTCACATCATTTCTATTTGTATGTGTTCAAGTATTCGAGTGCTCAAGTGCTTAAATAACAGATACTTGAGCACTCAGATACTTGAACACGCCTTAAGACCGTGTTATTTTATGCGACTAACTTCCGATTCTATTGATGGTGACAATTCATACCCACAATTGGAGCATTTGGAGGCCGAAGGGTGATTTTGATTGCCGCAACCCGGGCAAATATTGGGAGCAGCAGTATTCGGAATCTTTGCCAGGTTGGGTGGCAATTCGATGGTTTCTTTTGCCGGTTGGATGAGCAAGTAAACCAGGCCAATCAAGCTGCCGATCAATCCGATGAAAAACCCTTTGATAGCCGGAAGCCCTTTGCGCAACGCAACATTTGCCGATAGCGCTGCAGAAAACAGCGCAACTGCTACCCAAACGCCAAAAATAAACCAGCCGTAGCGAATTGGTCTTTCCTGCCCTTGCACGGCATCTTCCTGGTACAAAGCGCCTTTTGGTTGCAAACGGGCAAAATAGAATGCCAGGCTATCTTCGTTTTGGATGATTTTTACATGCGGCGGGCAAATACCAACCCAACGGCCTTTGTACAAAAACACCCTATCCAAATGGTCGTGAGATTCATCGCCTACGATGCAATAATCGCCTTTTTCAATCGAACGAGTTGGCAGATTTTCGATTTCCCTTTCGGAAATCTGGGCAATAGCAGAAAGTGATAAAATGCCAATCCATAAAAAGACGATGTAAAACTGGTATTTTAACCGGTAATTTGCGATGAGAGACAGCCATACCTTCATAAAATCTCCAGATAGGTTATTATGTTTATTTGTAGCGAATTTGGTACTGAAAAACGGGTATCGTTCAAAATCCTGAATAGTTACGTTGACAATTTTCTTTCTAGATTCTCACAGAATTTATCAGTTACACCTGGAATATAGAATGGTTTTTTCAAATATTTATAACAAATGATAAATAAGTTTTAAACTTCAGGCCAATTTTAAAACTTGATTCTATGAGAAATGAAACCTATTATTATTGGCCTGATAAATCGCTAAAATAATTGTTATCTGTGAGTCTCCGGAGGTTCAAATTATATTTTGAAAACAGTATAAAATTTACCCAAATACGCTAATTAGTGATGGATAGACAATATTTAAACCTCCGGGAGGTTTATGCTACCCCAAAACGGAAATATTCTCTATTATGAAAACAAAAGACATCGCACTCATTTCAGTTTATATGGATTTAGCTGCCGGAAGACGCGGCGTAGATATGGGGCCATCCGCAATTCGGATTGCAGGGCTGGTAAATAAGCTGGAACGGCTTAATTATACAACGCAAGAAATGGGCGCCATTTATGCCCACGAACCGGAAATTTGCCCGCCCGACGAAAATAATTTGCGATATTTAAAAGAAGTTACTGCCGTCTGCAAACAGGTGAAAACACAAGTGCTCAAGGCTTGCGAAAAAAACTGGATGCCCCTGGTGCTCGGCGGAGACCATAGCATTGCGTTGGGAACAGTGGCCGGTATGGCGGAATTCCATCGTAAAAGCAATAACCGGATTGGGTTAATTTGGGTGGATGCCCACGCGGATATGAATCTGCCGGAAACTTCGCCCAGTGGAAACATTCACGGGATGCCTCTGGCAGTCTTATTGGGGAAAGGCGATCCGGCGCTAACTGCTCTCAACGGAGAGCGGCCCTCTCTTGTTCCCGGAAATGTTACGATTATTGGCGCGCGGGATATTGATGAAGCGGAAAAAAAGATCGTGCGGCAATCCGGTGTGCGCGTATTTACGATGGCCGAGATCGATGAGCGCGGTATTGCGTATTGCATAGACGAAGCGATCAAAAGAGCGATGGCCGGCACTTGCGGGTTTCATCTTTCCTTCGATCTCGATTCGCTCGATCCG
The DNA here is from genome assembly GCA_964015645.1 of uncultured bacterium. Classification (GTDB taxonomy): domain Bacteria; phylum Calditrichota; class Calditrichia; order RBG-13-44-9; family J075; genus CAXHHS01. The sequence continues at coordinate 1,801 of CAXHHS010000517.1, read as the reverse complement.
CTTATTGCCCCGGGTGTTGGCACACCGGTTGATGGCGGCCTTAGCTATCGCGAAGCACACTTTATTTGTGAAAAAGCCGCCCGAAGCGGCAGCCTGCTTAGCATGGAAACGGTTGAGGTCAATCCCATTCTCGATTCTCGAAATCATACGGCCCAGGTGGCAGTGGAGTTGATTGAAAGCGCGTTGGGAAAAACGATTCTTTAATGTTTAAAATCCTCTACATCCAGGGAAGTAAATACCGTCAATTCATCATTGGATTTGTATTTTTGTGCCATCATTTTCGCTGCCTTTTTGAGCTTCATTTTGTAATAATACACCGGCATTTTTTGATGGCAATTTTAAATAACTCAGACATCTTTATAATCCATTAAAAAAATTACTGATGATATATCCCTGGTCTCTCAACTCTTTACGGTTTTCTTGGATAAATTCGATAATTGCATCAATCGAAATGCCATAAGCGACGCCGTAGTTAATCTTTTTCTGTATTTGCACAAATAAATCGCCTCGATAAGGTGTGCTTAAATTGATGTCAAACTCGCTGGGAAATTCCCCGGGAGCAATAATAAGCTCGTGGTCGGCAGCGACAGCATTTACAATGCCAACCAGCTCGAAGTTGGGAACGCCATCGCGCACCGCCAGGGCAATACCGCCGCTAAATCCACGATTAAACAAAGCATCTACCAAAAAACCATGATTCCGCGTACGATCGGGGCTGCTGACAATGCCGGTGGTAATCATCTTTTTCCCGGAAGGATAGCCGACGAGATAAAGTAGATTTCCCCAATCCAATTCCTTCGCCGAACCGCGCGCGTATTTAAAAACCGGAAAATTTTCGCTGGCGACAAAATTTAGTCGTTTGCCTAAAAGCGCTACATCCAAATCGTAATCGGCAGCTAAAATATCGAACTCTTCTCCTTCGCGCATATCGACAACGGAGTTGCGCTGCGATTTTTTGATTGACACACGGCGCACATAGGTTGGCTGAAGGGTATCCGCTGCCTCATAAAAAGTAATAACGGTGTCGGCAAAATCGACCACGTGGGCGCAGGTTAATACCGCCACCCGGCTTGAATTGTAATAAACAAAGGTCGCGGTTCCGACGGCAAAATCATTGTAAACTGTTTTTTCGCTGTGTTTATTCGCTTTAAACAAGGATTTGTTAACATCGGTTTTTTCGATTTGGGCGGAGTACGGAAATACATAACTCTCATAGTAGGCGGTGGAATTTAGCAAGCGAACGGATTCTAAAATTCCTTTCAAATCTTCCGATTTACCGCCAAAGGGATAGGCCAGGTCATATTTTCCATCTGCCACCATCTTTTGGGAAGAGTAGACGATCCGTTTTCCGCAAGACCAAAAAGCGGTTATGCTTGCTATAAAAAGCAAAAGTGTTAACAAGTGTGTCGATGTTTTCATTGTATTCTCTTTTCGTAAATGTTTTGGTGTTCGAGTGAACACTCACACACCCGAATACCGATTTAATCTTTCCACTTCTCTTTATCAATTTCACACAGTACAGATTCCATGTGGTTGAAAATAATTTTTTCCGGTTTGGTGGAAAAAGTACCCAATTCGACTTCGGTAATATCGTCTTTAACCCAAATTCGTTGCGGGATAATTTCGTCATCGCCAAAATCGACCCCTACAATCATGGGCATTTGAAAATCCGCGGGAACCTCCGATTGCCGAATGCGCCCCAATACTTGAAATTGCCCATCTTCCGTTGGGATAATTTTATAAGAGCATTTGTATTTCGGGATGTCTGTATTATAAACCCATTGATCGAAAAACCCTGTCT
>CAXHHS010000516.1:0-5556 GCA_964015645.1 uncultured bacterium | reverse complement strand
TTACAAACCCTATACCAATTTCTTCAAATCGGGAAGTTATTTTATCTGCATCCCTAACGTATTACTACCATCTTTCGCGTTGCGTGAAAATTACCTGCCGTAAGCGTATAAAAATAAACGCCGCTTTTTAAACCGGATGCCTCAAATTGAATTTCATAGCTCCCCGGGTTAACTATTTCGCTGAAAATAGATGTAATTTTTTGACCTAATAGATTGTAAATATTGATAGTTACAACACCGGTGCGAGCAACATCAAATTTAATGGTTGTGGAAGGATTAAAGGGGTTGGGGAAGTTTTGCTGCAAGGCAAATTGAGCGGGAATTTCTCCGGCAACATCTTCAATTCCCACCGGAATAATTTCGATGGGATCACCGGGCGTTAAATCCTGCCCGGCCAGGCCGGGATATTCGGGAGCGTAGCGCGTGGTTCTAAATGTGAGGTTGGCATTGTTAATAATCGGATTGCCCTGAGTTAGCGGGCCGCTGGCAGCCACGGGATTAACGTAGATCCAAACGGTTTCCCCGGTTTCGGTCACTTCAAAAAACCGCCCGGCGGGGCCATCGCAAATCAAGGTGTTACCATTGGGAAGCCGCTGTGCCCCGGAAATAAAGTTTGCAAAGAATAGGGATGGATTAGGGGCGGTGTAGCGCCAGGTCGGTTCATTCGGGCCGTAGGCTGCGCCGGCAGGGCTTGAATAATTGCCAGTGCTATCTATCGGCGGTGTAATTTCATCAATGGAGGAAAAATTACCGCCCGGGCGCCCGGCTCCGTTGTTGAACACCAGGATATTTCCGGCGCCGGGTAAACCGGCGTCGATCCACTGCGCGTCGTGCTGATTGAAAAGCTGCTTATCAGTGGCGAAACCGGCACGATACGCCTGGGGATTCCCCCAACGATAGAGAATATCGCCGCCTTTGCCGCTATTGCCGCCGCTATGCCCGGCAGCTTCCTCGATGGTGGTGCTGTGGTCGATGATCCAAAACTCTCCGAAAAACGGCGAATTCACCAAAATTTGATCTAACTCCGGGTTGTAATCGATGGCGTTAAAATGCAGCCAATCGGCCCCGGGAGATTGTAGAAAATTGATGTCGATTAATTCCGGGTGATCTTCGATCACGCCAAAATTTGCTTTGGTAGAATCGAAATCCTGGATGAGATGGTCCCAAACATGCCATTCCCAAACAATGTTGCCGCCGGATGCACCGTTAGGCTCCACTTCGATAATGTGCTCCGGCCACAAGCCATTGTTCTCCAACTGTGCCGGATTTCGCCCGGCAGCGATTGCTTCGCTAACGGTTTTCCGCTCCCAGGCAATCATCAATACATTACCATTCGGAAGTGGCGCAATATCGTGATGGGCGCGGAATTGGGGAGAGTTATATTCGAATTCCCAAAAGAGATTTCCCTCCCAATCAAATTCTTCCACTCGCCCGGCATCGCCACCGGCTGCAATAACGTTGTTGCCGCCGGGCTCGGCCGTGCGCAACAAATTGCCGTTTTCCAGCAAATATTGGGAGTTGCCGATCACAAAATCGCTTTGCCAGGAGTTCACCAGCAATCCGTTGTGATCGATTAAATAGGTCGTACGAGAAGTTAACGTATTAAATAATGTGTAACCGTTAAAAGAGCCAGGCGCATTTAGAAAGAGGCCAATGGTCTGGCTTTGGGCGGCGATTGGTAGAACATATATGCACCAGGTTAATAAGGCTAAAAATGTGGCTTGTTTGTAAAATGATACTGGTTTGTTCATTAGACCCCCTTTTTTATAAAAAATAACTATAAATGTTATTTCAGAGTTCCTCAAAAATGCCAATTAAAAAACGAGCGTGCTGTTTTTCCACGCTCGTTTTTATATTTTGAACGCTCAAGAACCAGGGATTGAGCATTCAGGGTTACTGAAGGGGAAGTTTCATCTTTTAGTATCGCTGCGGAGATCATCCTGAGAAGGGATGCCCGCGTATAGGTACGGGAAAGAGATGTCTCCGCAACGACCGTGTTGAGGGATTAGCCGCGAGGTCCGCCTGGGCGATGCTGGCCTCGCCAGCCTTTGCCACGATTGCGCCCGGAGTGGTTCGCTTTCAGTTCTCTATAAATCGCTAACTGATCTTCCGTAAGAACGGCGGCAATCGCTTCATCCATTGCCTGGAAAATGCCGCGTGCTGTTTCTCGAAATTCCCGGCGATTATCGCTGTTTGCACGGGCTGCCAGTAATTCCGCACCATATTGCACCATAATATCGGTAATTTGCTGCTGCTGTGTGGCATCCAGGCCCAGGGTGTCGGCCAGGAACTCAACGCGTTTTTCAATGATCTGGGTGGGGAATTGGCCGTTATCGATCTGGTTTTGAATATCTTCCAGAATTGCAATTTGCTCCGGTGTTAACACCGTTAGGATTTCCGTTTGAATGACAGCATGGAGAGAATCGCGCTGTGCTTTGATGTCTTCGAAAGAGACATCGCCATTACGCCATTGTTGGTGGAGTTCGCGGAATTCGCCGCGATAGCTGCCGGTAATCGTTCTGATTTGTTCTTTTTGCTCATCGGTCAAATCGAGTACCCAAAAGAACATGGAGCCGTGGCCATCAATTCTAAATGCTGCTTCCGATGCCAATTCGGTTGGGTCATCGTCAGAAATCAGTAAAAACTCCGAGTCATCCAATTCGCCGCCGAGAATGGAAAAATTATCTTCCGGGGCGGTGGAGTTTTGGCTGCAGCTTGAGACAAAGGCTGCCAGTAGGATCATCAAAATCATAAACAATTGCTTTACCATTGGTATTTCTCCTTTAGGTTTGGGTTAGGATTATAAGTCTGCCTCCTAAGCGACTTTTTTAAGATTTTATTTGCTGATGCTAAATCCAATCAATCCCAGTGTATCATTAAAATCGTAGTAGGGATCGTTGGATGGGTTATTTCGAATCATAAAATTAAAATCGAGGGTGATGGAACGCGGGAAGCTCCAGCCGGTATTAAAATTTTTGCTCACCATCAGGGAGTATTGATGGCGGGTATCCTCACGAGTTTCACCGGTAAGGTCGCCATTTTCATCCAGGGCCGGGGTGCCGCTGTAATATTTTTGTTGGAATTTTGCACCGATTCTACCTTTAAACCCGATGGCGAATTGGCGCGTCAGGTTTAGCGAAACGTAGGGACCCTGGTAGGAGTAAGGATCATCATAAAGATCGTTCTCGGTGAAATAGTAGATGCCATCGGACTCGGAGTAGGCTTGGATGGGATCGCCGATAAACCACTGGCCACCGAGACCTAAATTGACGCCGGTTTTTGCCGTAATCGATTTTGCAATATTCCCGGAAATAGAGAATAATGTGGATTTTACCGGCTCTTCGCTAAATCGTAATCCACCGCGCGGGCCAAAACCGGTTGTTCCGAAATAATTGATGATCGATTGGTTGGTATAATTTTTAACCCCGATGCCCATTTCGCCGGAAATACTCATTTTGCTTTGAAAAAATTGCTGATATTTTCCATAAAAGCGGTAGGTAAAATTATTAATATCTTCGAATTCGCGATATTGATCCTGGGACGCAATAAGCCCAAAAGTGTAAGATTTGGTTAATGCCGGTGTATAACGGAACCGCGTAGAAAAATTGTAAACATTTGTGTTATAGTAAATATACTGTGCATCGTTACGGCGAAAATGAGCGTACACTTTGGCATCGAAGGCATAACTATCTTTATTCCAACTTGCTACCGCGCCGAATTGCTGGGAGAAATTATTTTGATCGTTATTGTTTCCGAATAACGATACATCTGCACTATAAAACCCCTGAACTTTAAAGAGGCCGATTGGAAAAGTTTGTCCTAAATATAATGTCGAAGTGTTAATCCATTCTTGATATTCATCTTGAACTTTGTAAATGTTATCATCTTTGACGAGGTAGGAGGAAAAGAAAATACTCGTTTGCCCGACTGCAACCGTATTCCCCGCTATTAGCGTTGCCAGCATTATCTTCAAAAATGTTCTATGAATATTTCGCTTCAACATGGTTGCCCCTTCTCTAGATGAGTTGCTCGATCTTAGTTGTTTGTTGTTCGTTGGCAAAGTGCATGGCGCATAGCGTATTATATTTTGCCACTTGCCACTTCTTCCGTGCTTTCTCCGGCTATGAGGCTTTTGGGTTTCTATAATAACTGCTGCCGCCGTTGCCTACTGCCACTTTAATTTCCTCCCCTGCCTCTATTACCGGGACGGCCTCTGCCTGGCCCTCCCGGGCCGCCAGGAACATGATCGGGAATGCCGTCGCCATTTTCATCGATAAAGGGTGGCTGGCCGCGCGACACCCGGTCACGAACCTGGTTGCGCCAATCGCGCATTTCTTGCATGTAGCGGCGAATTTCTTCCGGGGTAAACTCATCCGGCAGGCCGTCACCGTCTCTATCGAATGTTTGGAAGCGTTTGCGCAGGAGATCTCGCAGCGGTGTATCCGCTTCGCCATCACCATCAGTATCGATCAGCTCATCCATTTTTTCTTTAAGATATTCGCGGAAAGGAATGTCGCCTTCGCCATCGCCATCGGTGTCCACCAGCTTTTCATCATCTTCGACGACAATCTCGACATTCAACTGATCCCAAAGCGCCTGGCGTTTTTTGTAACGATTCATGAATCGCAATCCCCAGCCGTTTTGCAGCATGTCATTAATGCCGTCACCATCACGATCGATAAAGGGGATGTTAATTTCGGAATTATCCAGACGATCAGCATTTTCTTGCGCTTTTTCAGCCGGTGCTTGATCTTCCTGGGCAAATGCGCTTCCGGTAAACATTGCAAAACCGAGCAGTATAACGACTGCTAGGATTACAAAATATCGCGTTATCTTTTCCACCATTTTCCTCCTAAGCGATGTATCGATATTGGTTAAAGTTTCTTTCATCTTCAGCTTCGCCTTTATGTTCACAATAACTTAAAACAACTTGTGTGCCAGAAAACTGTAAGGTTTATAAGGTAAATGTTTTTAACGGGTTAGAGGTGTTAAAGAAAGACGATAAAGAAAAAAGAAGGGAAGATAAATAAACAAAAAAGTCGAAAATTCGACGAAATGGTCGGAGTCAATTTTTACGTTGTTTCCCGGGTTTAATCGTTAAAGGTCAAATCTTTTCAAGATAAGGGCAAAATGATTTTCTTCTTAAGTTTTTTGATTGTTTTATCCAAAATAGTTTTGCCATGTTCCAAACCCAGATCATAACTTATTTTTCTACTCATCTTGGCAAAAAACTCGTTTCATATTTATACGAAATGTGAATGAGAGGAATAATATGCCGAATACTAATTTATTTCGAGATACAGACTCTGTCGATCTTTTAAAGATCAAACATCTTGTCCAGCAATTCAAATCCCTAAAACTTCCCAAAGCACAATGGACTCATGAGGCGCATATTATTGTCGGAACCTATAATTATTTAAATTTTGGCTTTGAAGGCGGTTTAGAGCGAATGCGAAAAGAAATTCAGCGCTATAATGAAGCAACCGGTGTGAAGAATTCCGATACATCCGGCTCTGTCTCTTATACACATCTGACGCTGCCGACGAGCTTCTTGGT
>CAXHHS010000515.1:0-5561 GCA_964015645.1 uncultured bacterium | reverse complement strand
TTAGTGGCGAATTTTCTAATCAAACACGCTTTGATATTATTCCTTTTGCCCCAGCGAAAACCAGTTGCCGGAATCATCTTTAAAGATCGCTTCGATTCCGTAAAATTCCTTTGTCGGTTTTTTAGAAAACGCTACGCCTTTTGCTAATAGCTCTTCGTAAGTAGCATGAATATCAGCAGTTTCGAAAACGCCAAATCCGTAGGTGCCGTTTTTGACCAGCTCGCGCATTTGTTTGGCGGTGTCTTCCGTAAACATCATTCCTGCTTGAATTGGCATTAAAACGATTTCCAAATCCGGTTGATCTTTTGGCCCGACGGTCAGCCAGCGCATTCCCTCTCCCATTGGGGCATCGGTGCGTACTTCAAAGCCAAGGGTGTTCACATAAAATTCATAAGCCTTTTCCTGGTCGAGCACATAAACACTAACGTGGGACATCTTCGTAATCATGGCAAATCCTCCTTTTTTCAAGGAAGATAACCACTGCTGCGAGTGAATTCTTCTTCAAAATTGTTGTTTATTCATAGATTGTTTTAGAGATAGCCACCAAGCCTCGAAGACACAAAGTTTCACGAAGTAAAACTAAAATATATTTGTGAAACTTTGTGCCTCAGTGTCTTTGTGGCATGAAAACCCACTTTAAAATATAGCTTCAGGTTTTTCCCGGCTAAAACAGAACGGAATAAATTTAAGCGGAGCGAGGCTCATTTCTTTTTGCCGGCGCTGGTGCTCTTTTTGAAATAATTTGGGCGTTTTTCCGGTTACTTTTTTAAACAGACCGCTAAAGGAGGTTACGCTCTCAAAACCCACCTCAAAGCATACTTCGATGATGCTATAGCGGCTGGATTTCAATAAATTTTTAGCGGCTTCGATTCTGCGTAATTTTAGATATTGATGCGGGGTTAAGCCGTAAATTTGTTTGAATAATTTGATGAAGTGATATTTCGAGAAATACGCTTCATTCGCAATGTTTTCCAGGTTGATTTTCCGGGAATAGTTATTGTCGATAAACAGCTTTGCCTGGACAATTCGTTTGTAGATGTAGATTTGGGGGTAGGTGGGTTTGTGCATGTTAAATATAGCCGTATTTAATCGTTTATAATGGCAAATAATATAATCTATTTTCGAAATCTTCCGGCTTTCCCGCTTTCGCAAGATATTCTAAATCTTCAATATATCGTCCAATTAGAGCTTGATTTTGCTTGCCAAATATTACTCCATAAAAATATTCTCCTGACCGCTGGCGTTTAACTGTCTCTACAAGAAAATCTTTATCTTGCGTAAAAAGAACTCGTTTTAATATACTTGATCGATCTAGTAAATCGGGGTCATCAAATCTGTTTGTTTTATCTTCCAAAGAAGTGAATATATCGACTTTTCTATACCGAAGACTTTCTACGATAGCAAAATCAACGTTATGGTCAGCATAAAATTTAATCGGCACTGGCTAGCCCAATTTTTCTGCTGTGTTCCTTCAACTTCTTTCTCAGTTGTGAGGTCTGTTTTAGATTTTTCTGGTGCAACTTCTCATGCTCTTCTTCATCCTGTTTTATCTTGGCGTCTATTTCTGCTTTGTGATCGTAATAATATGCCAGTGCTGCAAATACATCTGCATGGGTAATTCCCTGGTACGATTCAACTATTTCATCTATACTTTGACCAGTGTTATATGAAATTGCAATGTGCTCCACAGCGATCCGGGTCCCGTCAATACGCGGTTTTCCGCCAAGTACACCATCTGTTGCTACAATATGTCTTTTTTCAACAACTGCCATTGGCTATTCCCTTCTAAATCAAATATTTCATATCGGCTTTGAAAATTTATATTCTTCAGGTATAAAGTAACATTGTTAATGTAAATTATAAAAACATTTTTCAAAACAATGAGGAGTTTCAATGGTCCACTTCAAAAACAAAACCGTAATCATCACCGGTGCCGGGGGCGGGATTGGCCGCTGCCATGCGCTGGCATTTGCCAAAGAAGGTGCAAATGTGGTGGTAAATGATTTGGGCGGCGCACGCGATGGCAGCAATCCCGATGAAGGAACGGCTGCAACCGTAGTGGAGGAGATTCATCGAGCCGGGGGAACGGCGGTGGCGGATGCTCACTCGGTTTCCGAAAAAGCCGGCGCGAAGGCAATCATCCAAACCGCAATCGAGACTTTCGGCGGTGTGGATGTGTTAGTTAACAACGCCGGTATTTTACACGACCGCACGATTGCAAAAATGAGCGAAGAAGAATGGGAAGCCGTGATCAACGTGCACCTGCGCGGTACCTACCTCTGCACGCAGGCCGCTTGCCAGCAAATGATCGCGCAAGGCCGGAGTGGCGTGATTGTGAATACGTCTTCCACCTCCGGTTTATTCGGAAACTTTGGGCAGGGGAATTATGGGGCGGCCAAAGCCGGTATCGCCGGGTTTACCAAAGTGGCAGCGCTGGAAATGTTAAAGCACGGCATCCGCGTTAACGCCATTGCCCCCACTGCCAAAACGCGCATGACTGATGATATCGCGCAAGTGCCGGAGGCGTTGAAGCCGGAACACATCTCGCCGCTGGTGCTGTATTTGGCTTCCGACCTCGCTGCCGGCATTACCGGGCGGATATTTGCTGCCCAGGGAAATTATCTCCAGGAGTTTTATTACGCCGCCACTCGCGGTGTAAAAAAGGAAGGAAGCGAGGTTTGGACCCTCGATGAAATCGCTGCGCAGTGGGAAGCGATTACCAATCGCAGCCTCACACCGGCCACCCATGACGATCTCGCCAAACTCGATCAGTTGCTCACGCTTGGTTTGCCACAAAAATTCGATCCGGCAAAAGCCGGGGAGTTAAAATCCGGCATTTACTTTCACGTCACCGATGGAACGGATTACACGATCCTGATCGAAAGCGGAAACATCCGGGCACTGCCAGGGCGAAAGGGCGTTCCTGCCGCCGTCATCAGTGGAGATGCCCGCACTATCTACAATGTGTTTACCGGCCAGGAGGACATGCCCGCGGCGTATCGCTCCGGGCGTATCAAAATTACCAACATCGGGGAAGTGATGCGGATGCAGCAAATATTCTTTTCTTGATTTGAATTTCACCTCAAAAAAATCATTTTGCGTGCCCGGGTAAAATCCCCAGCGGTAATTTGGTAAATATAGACGCCGGAGCTTACTGCACGGCCCAGGTTATCTTTGCCATCCCATAACACGGATTTTACACCGGCGGTTTGGGTTTCATTCAAAAGCGTTCTAATTTCTTCCCCCAGGATATTATAAATTGTAAATTGCACTTGTGATCGCTGCGGCAAATGATATTCAATTGTCGTGGATGGATTAAACGGATTGGGGAAGTTCTGAAATAAAGCGAAATTTTGTGGGGCATTAAACACTGGCGGATCGATATCCACAACCACCGGCCCCAAACTCACGCCTTCGCGGACTTCATAAAAACCATCTATGTCGACATTCGTGTAAATGTCGACAATGCCTGACGGCCATTCGATTTTAAGCGAATCGATGATAGTTGCATCTCCCAGGCCAAAGTGAACCCGGGGGCTATTTTGCGCGCGATCCCCGGTGGGGCTGCCGGATATATGGCGAAGCTGCCAGTAAGAATTTCCAAAAATATTCGCTTTTAAACGAACTTTCGTGCCGATAGCGGCGGCATTTGATTGCATTCCTCTACAGTTAATGTTGATCCAATGATAACCATTGCCGCCATCATTGCGGTAGAGAAAATTGGGATCGGGGTTCGATCCGTCAGCGGTGCCGTTTGGAATCAAAATATCCAGGTCGCCATCATTATCATAATCTGCCGCAGCGCTTCCGCCGGTGGCAGAAACATTAAACAGCATTGCTCCCAGCTTTGCTATCGATGTCGCAATAAAATGCCCCTGGCCTTGATTTAAATACATCCGGTTAAATTGATTTCCGTTGGCAACAAACAAATCCAAATCGCCATCATTGTCAAAATCGCCCCAAATGCTGCCTATCGTGTTCGCTGCATCATTCGCAACGACCCCGGTCGTTATTCTTGCAAATTGGGCGTTTTCAGCGTAATCATTTCGATACAAACTATTGATGTTGCCAAAAACACCGGAGAAAAGATCGGGATCGCCATCGTTGTCAAAATCACCCCAACTGGCGGAAAAATCAAAAAAGAGCGAATTCAGCAATGTTCCGGAGGTTATACGCTGAAAGTCTAACATTCCGGTTTCCACTAACATATTTTTATACAATTCGTTGAACTCACCGCCAATATCGCTTCCGCTTTTTGCGATATACAAATCCTGGTCGCCATCATTATCAAAGTCAATCCAGCTTCCGGCGCCGCTGGTGGTGGTTCTAAAGGGATCGACAAAAGGGACAGCCGTTCTACTAAGATTGCCCGAACCATCATTTTCGTAAAAAAGATCGGGATGCCCCGCTAAGCGCCGGGAAGCGAGACTGTGGAGATCCAAATCACCATCGTTATCGTAATCGACCCAGCTGCTGGTCCAGGTAAAGGCACTGTCCCGGGCAATATCTCCTGTTTGAATTTGAGTAAAGTTATAATCGGGCGGCCCTTCGTTTTGATATAAAAAATTTCGATAAAACGGGGGCTGAAGCGTGGATGTTCCGCCGTTGCTCACATAAAGATCAAGATACCCGTCGTTGTTATAGTCGCCCCATACGCTGGAAAAAGGTCTGCTAACGTCATTTCCGATTGGCGGGGTGGTTATTTTTGTAAAAGAACCGTCGCCATTGTTTTGGTAAAGGGAAGTGCTGTTTAAGATGCTAAAATTGCTGATGAATACATCCATAAATCCGTCATTGTTATAATCACCCCAACTGGCGCCGGAGCTGAATTCGCGATCCGTAACCAGCGCACCAGTAGTAATTTGCGAAAATGAATGGGAAGGATCAACCCGTACGGGATTAAATTCCTGCTGCAGCCAGCCTAAAGCGGTGGCCCTGTTTGCAGCATGTTGGGCGTTGGTGCGAATTCCGTTCAGATTGTCACCGGCGACAAAGGCGAAAGTTACCCAGGCGGTGTCATTTGCTGCGATGTCAAAGGGGCCGGTTCCCACCCAGGAACGGAAATCACCCTGTGGTGCGATGGGGTTGGAATCCCAAAGCGCCATTTGAGCAAAGGCATCCGTCCTCGCAGTAGCGATAGCACCGGCTGTGGTTGTCATCATCCCGACCAAACCGTTTAACGCCGCAATTCCATAATAATAAGGCGCATCCGCAGTATCGAAATTGTATACCAAATTTTCTTCCGCAGCATATCCGCCGGAATTTGTTGTGGCTGAACCAATATCCCAATCTGCTGTTACCCCGGCATAAAAATTTATCAACTCCACTCCCGATTTATTAATATATCCATAGCGGATAAATCCGTAATCATCCCCGGAGTTCGTGTATGATTGTTGAATGATTTCAACATTATACGGGTTCGGGGCAACGGAATCATCCAAACGCGCTATGGTAATTTGATCGAAGTTGCTGTCGGAAATGAACCCGGAGGCAAAATCGCTTTCGACGTTCAATAAATCCAAAATACCGGCAGCGACAAAAACGCCCATCAACCCATTAAC
>CAXHHS010000514.1:0-5567 GCA_964015645.1 uncultured bacterium | reverse complement strand
CCGAACGATCCCAATAAAATGGTTCATATAATCCCCGATAGAACTTCCGAAGCAGTAATGAAACGAATATTAAAATTACCGCTTAGTTTAGATGACCTGGGAATAAAAGTCTCAACCGGTCGAGTTGTCGATTTTAGAGCAAAGAAATTTCTTTGCTCCAAAGATTGCCAACAGTCTGTTCCCCTTATTTACCCGGCTCATTTCAAACAAGGATTTGTGGAATGGCAAAATCCTAAGTTCAAAAAACCTGATGCGATTTTGGATAATGAGTTCACCGAACATTTACTCGTGGAAAAAGGATATTATGTTCTTTGCCGTCGATTTAGTTCAAAGGAAGAAAAACGAAGGTTGGTCGCAGCTTTATTTGACCCCTACAAAGTTGACTTTGATAAAGTCGGGTTTGAAAATCATTTAAACTATTTTTATCATGGAATAAACGGTTTAGAGGAAAGAATCGCCAGGGGATTAACCCTTTATTTAAATTCAACCATTATTGATTTATATTTCAGATTATTTAGCGGCCATACCCAGGTGAATGCTTCTGATATCAGAATGTTAAGATTTCCTTCCGTAGAACAATTGGAAATCTTGAGTAATTATTTTAAGGATGAGTTACCATCACAAGCGCAAATTGACGCTATTATTGACAAGGAGATTTTTCAGATGGAAACAGGTTCAAATCCGGCTGCTATAAAACAGAAAATTGAAGAAGCCATTTCTGTCTTGAGGCAATTGGGTTTACCGAAAGGCCAGCAAAATGAAAGATCCGGTTTAACATTACTGGCTCTGTTGGATTTAAAGCCAGAGAATTTCTGGTCGAAGGCATCCTCTCCTTTGATTGGAATTACCGAGATGATGTACTTTTTTAGAGATTATTATGGAAGAGAATATGCGCCCAACTCTCGTGAAACCGTTCGCCGGTTTACTATTCATCAGTTTATACAAGCAGGCATTGTTATCCCAAACCCGGATAAACCGCGGCCAATAAATAGCCCCCAATATGTTTATCAAATAGAAGCGAGTGTTCTCAAATTAGTTCGAGAGTTTGGCAAAAAATCATAGAATCGGAATTTGAAATTGTTTCTTGCTTCAATTGAAACATTGCGAGAACAATATAAACAAGCGAGGGATTTACAAAGAATTCCAATCAAAATTTCAAAGAAAAAGGAAATTTACTTATCACCGGGCGGACAGAATGTGTTAATAAAGAGGATAATCGATGATTTCTGCTCAATGTTTACACCCGGGGCAGATTTGCTTTATCTTGGCGATACTGAGACGAAATGGGCACACTTTGATAAAAACGCGTTAACAAAATTAGGTGTCGAGACACCTGATGAACATGGAAAAATGCCTGATGTGGTTGTTCATTACAAAAAAGAAAATTGGCTGGTATTAATTGAGGCGGTAACAAGCCATGGCCCTGTAAATGTAAAAAGAAAGATTGAATTAGAAAATTTATTTGAAGGATGTAAAATAGGATTAGTGCTTGTAACCGCGTTTTTAGATCGTAGAGGGATGTTAAAATATTTGAACGAATTAGCCTGGGAAACAGAGGTTTGGATTGCCGATTCCCCAACCCACTTAATCCATTTTAACGGGAAGCGTTTTTTGGGGCCATATAAAAACAAATAAAGAAAATTTGCAATCGCGGCCTCTTGAATAAAGAGATAGTTTTCCAATATTGATCTTGCGAGCAATAGCAAAAAGAAGTGTAGAAAAAATGTCAACTCCAACTCCAAAATCAATTGTTAAAGCATGGGTTGAAGCGTTTAATCGTGCCGATATAATGGGATTAATATCGCTTTACAGCGAAGATGCAATCAATCACCAGGTGGCGGAGTCCCCTGTTGAAGGGAAAGCGGCAATCCGGGAAATGTTTGAGAGAGAATTTTCCAGGGCAAAAATGACGTGTATTGTTGAAAACCTATTTGAAGATGGCGAATGGGCAATTCTGGAATGGCGCGATCCACAAGGATTGCGAGGATGCGGTTTTTTTCATGTGATCAATGGCAAAATTCATTTTCAAAGAGGGTATTGGGATAAACTTAGTTTTTTGCGCCAGTACGGTTTTCCGTTGCCAACAAAGTAGCGTTTTAACAAAAAATTGAAATATTTTTTGAGAAATAAGGTAATTAAAATAACGACATTCCACGACTTCCTCGACTTTAACTTTGGGCCTGATGGAGACGCCGCCCTGCGCCAGCGCCTTGATGCTGGCGCCGATATCAACGAACCGGCCGGCCCCTTCTCCGAAACACCGCTGCAAGTTGCCACCCGGCGGCGCAGGAAAACAGCCGCCTCAATACTCCTCGACTACGGCGCTGATATTAACGCGAAAACCGCTGGCGGAAAAACGGCCTACGCCCACGCTGCCCGGCGGGGATTTGATGATTTGGTAGAATTGCTTACCCAACAAGGCGCCAGCACCGAACTGAATAATGCGGATCAATTTGCTGTTGCTATTGTAAACCATCGCCTCGATGAAGCGCGACGGATTCTCGTGGAACATCCTGGTGTTGCGCGAACCGGCAACCCGGAAGAAGATCGCCTGCTGGCCGATGTTGCTGGCCGAAACGATAGCGAACCCGTCGCTATGCTGATAAACGCCGGTGCCGATTTGGCCGCACCCGGCCTCGATTCGGGACCACCGCTACATCAGGCGGCCTGGTTTGGTCAACCTGCCAATGCCCGTTTGTTGATTGATGCCGGAGCACCATTGGATATCTTTGAACCAACTCATCAAAGCTCACCACTTGGTTGGGCCGTGCATGGCTCGCGATATTCCGGTGGCGCTGAAGAGCGCCAGGCTATTTACGTGGAATTGGTGCAAATGCTGCTCGACGCCGGTTCGAGCCTGAATTACCCGAACGAATCGGAAAGCGACGCCTACTATACACGTTTGTTAAATGACGCATCGCCTGCGGTTCAGCAGTTATTGAAACTTGCCAAATAGTTCATCGTTGCATTAAACCGTGTATGCTCAAAAGTGTGAAACGATTTATCTTAAGGCAAAATAATGATGGGAAAAATTATTGATAATGAATTATTTTTCCCGTAATCACTTTGCCTTTATGATTTTTTATTCTCATAGCTTGATTAAATAACAAATTTGGTTTGTCGTGAAAATACTCGCCTTACAACAATTCCCTCAAATTTTAAAATCTCAAAACACTCAATGTAACGATTCCAAAAAATTTATTAGAATTTCTATTGGTATCGGTACGTTTATCTCTCTGTTTTTACTGATCTTTCGCCCATTTGGCATAAAGTTGTATTCTTATGAAAGTTGGCTTAGTATTATTGGTTTGGGGGCGCTGAATACGATGCTTTTGCTCATCAATCATTTCGGTATTCGCCCTGTTGTTATGAAGACGCCGTTGTCTAAATTGCCCTCCCAATTAAAGCAAATAGCCTGGGGAGTATGGAACCTGTTGTCGATTGCTTTCGGAAATTTTCTTTGCATAAATGCGCTGTCCGGCTTTAATGGTTTGGAGGTTGAGCAGTTTGCCGCCCTTGTGGGAAAGGTGCTATTGATTGCCATTATCCCCAAAACATTTTTGATGATGTATAGCCGAATTAAAGAACTTGAGAAAAAGCCCAACTACAATGGCCGATTATCCGGAATACAATCAAAACAGGAAACAGACCAAGCGGTTAAAAATGGGTTGAACATCTATTCGGAAAGCGGAACCGAGGCGATAAAAATAGCATTGAGCGATTTATTGTTTGTACGAGCTGAAGACAATTACGTAAATGTCCACTTTCTAAAAAACGGAGAACCGAAAAAAGCTCTATTGAGGAATTCGTTAAAAAATATCGAACGCCAATTGCAGGATTATCCGGTTATCCGCTGCCACCGATCTTATATCGTAAACCTCCATCGAGTTACAAAGTTGAGCGGTAATGCCCAGGGAATGACGATTAGCCTGAAAGAATATAGCACTGCTATTCCTGTTTCGCGAAAGTATATTAGCGCTGCTCAAAAAGCAGTTTTGACAGTCACCCCAAAACTTTGACAGTCACCCCATCTTTTTTGCCTTCTCGATACTCATCGCGTATGATTACTCCGGCGACTGCTGAGCAAACAACCATAAATTGCAACCGTTTGCTCTCAGTTGAAAATCATTAAACCCGGAGGATAACACGATGAATATCTCAACAAAAATGGGAGGTGTTTTACTTACCATCGCCGCTATCTTGATGCTAACCCGAATGATTCCGGTAATGGCCAACCTGCCGCCGGAATTAGAACAATTTCCCCCAAAAACGGCTGAAGGCATAGCGATCCTGGCAACAACAAACTCTACCGGATGGCATCTTTCTCATCTGATGGCATTACTGGCATTTCCATTATTTTTTAGCGGATTCCTGGTTCTTTACAAAATTTTAAATGCTAAAACTTCAAAAAACTTGAGCCTGTTATTCATAATCGCCATTGGGTTCGGATTTATGCTGTTTTCCGCAGCGGTTATTATTGATGGATTGATCGTTCCCATTGCAGCAAAAAATTATACTGTGGTGCAAGGCAATGCTAAAACCACGGCTGCCTTTTTGGTGACGTTTGCTCACAAATCCGCGCTTAGCTTTTTTGCGCCAGGGATTTTTTTCATAATGGTTGGCGTTGCGGTAGCGGGGTTTTTATTGGTCAAATCGAGTGTTTATGCAAAATGGGTGGGATGGATAGGACTCATACTTGGCGCGCTCGCAATTATCAGCTATATCACCGGTATCGCCGGAACCTATTGGGATAACATGCGAGTTGGCGGCTCCCTGGTGATGTTTACCTTTATTTGGTTTCTCGTTTTGGGAGTAAATGTCTGGCGGCATCCGCCGGTTGATGTCAGATGAATCGACCACTGTCGTTTGCCATATAAAACTAAGCGCCCAAATTTATTCCCGGTTTCCGCACATCTCCATCTCGCTCGGTAATACCATTGGTATCCAAATAAATTAACAGCGGAATTGAGTGCTTGCGAGTAGTACCGGTAATCTCTTTAAACTCTGCTACACTTATTTCCGCGTTGTTACGGAAATAATCTTGGAGCTGCTGTTTTAGTTTTGGAAAAATCGAGCTATGGAATAGTAGCGTTTCATCGACATAAACGAGCTTTTTTTCATCGCGTAACAGTTTGGTTAGCTCTCTAAATTCTTTTTGCGAAAGATTGAATTTAGCCATTGCCTCTTTGTGGGTCGGTGGGGCGTATTGCGCTTCCCGGTACCATTTTTCCAGGGCCTGGTACACCTCGGAATCTTTTGCCGAAAGCTGCGGGGTAAAAGTGGTCAACCGAAACTGTTTGCCATCGGCGGCAAATCGCTTTTTTTTGATTCCCCATTGCAGCGATTTTCGAACAGTTTCCGCGATATAGAATTTTTCCAGCTGACTAATGATTTCGCTTTCGCTTTGGCCTGCTCGCCCCGGGTAGGTTTGATGATACTGTGCTAAGATTTTTTCGATTTTGCCCGCTACTTCTGCCAATTGTTCGCCGGAAAAATAAGCTGTTTTGCCAGCGATACTATCGCTAAATAGCAAATTTCCCTGTCTCTTATACACATCTGACGCTGCC
>CAXHHS010000513.1:0-5576 GCA_964015645.1 uncultured bacterium | reverse complement strand
CGTCAGATGTGTATAAGAGACAGCGCTAACTCAATTCGGTACGCAGGAACTATTTGATTTAACTGAACTTACATCACAAAAAGTCGCAGCTTTTTGCGGCATTGCCAATCCGCAAAATTTTTTCGATCAATTGGAAGCGCTTGGTTTGGAAATCGTTTACCGGAAACGGTTTACGGATCATTACGATTTTCAAACCAAAGACCTCAGAACAATCGCCAACAATGCCCGTAGAGCCGGGGCAGATTGGATCATTATCACAGAAAAAGACGCCATCAAGTTGAAGGAAATGCCGGCACAGGAAGCCAGCCTGCTTGAAAACGTTTTGGTACTGAAAATTAAATTTGAATTGGAAGCCGAAACGGATTTGAAAAAGCTTTTACTCGCCCGGAAATTCATTTGATTTTGTTTGTTTCGTGTATTTTGCGGGCTGAATCGCCATTCTTCGCAAAATATACTGCTTGAAATAATCGCCGTTAAATCGTAAACTCATGCTGAAATTTAGATGAAGGAGATAGACAATGCTTAGAAGCGCATTACTGGCACTGGATACGACAAAAGCAAGCGCAACCGCCTTAAAATATGCCATCCGATTTTGCCAGCGACAGGAAGAACGCCACGGCCAACCCGTAAAATTATACGGCGTAGCGGTTGTGGATCGACCCACGATTGAAAAGCCACAGGCAGAACCGATTGGCGGTTTGGCATTTAAGAAAAAACGTGATGAAAAATTGCTGGAAGAAGCTCGTAAAAAATCCATTAAAATCTTAGACAACTTTGAAAAACAATGCGAAGCGAATGATATATCCTTTAGCGCCATTCACAGGGAAGGATTACCCCATGAAAAAATAGAATTGGCGTCTCACTGCCACGATTTGATTATCGTTGGAAAAGATACCGACTTTCATTCCGAAACCGGCCGCAAGCCGGGTGAAACCGTAAAGCATTTGGTGCGAGACCACCCGCGCCCGGTAATTGTTTTTCCGGATAAAGATCCGGTTGGAAACAGTATTTTGATTGCTTACGGCGGCAGCATCCAATCTTCTCATGCGCTGCACATGTGGGCGTTGCTGGATATTCGCCGGGAGGATATGAATATTCATATTGTTACCGTAAATAATCGGCTGAAACAAGCGGAAGAAATAGCAGCGGAGGCAACTGCATTACTAAAACATCGCGATATTGATGCGATTGCCCACCCGGTAGAAGCAAAAAAAAGCGATGTTTTTAAAGTGCTGCAAGAAAAGATCGACGAATTAGAGCCGCAAATGACAGTGATGGGTGCATTTGGCCACGGCGGTGTAAAAACCAAGTTTTTTGGGACGGTAACGCAAAAAATGCTTAAAAGCTGCCCCACACCTTTGTTCTTGTATAAATAATGCCAAAACCGGAGATACGGAATGCGGAAAAAGAGCCAGGAATTTCTAATCAATTATTTAAATAATGCCTCTCCCACCGGTTTTGAATCCGGCGGGCAAAAATTGTGGTTAGATTATATTCGCCCTTACATCGATGATTACGTGGTAGACACTTATGGCAGCGTGGTGAGCATCATAAATCCGAAGGCGAACTACAAAGTGGTTTTAGAAGCTCACGCCGATGAAATTTCCTGGTTTGTCAATTACATTACGGATGAAGGGTATCTTTACGTTATCCGCAACGGCGGATCGGATTACCAGATTGCCCCCTCCAAACGCGTAAACATTCATACTAAAAAAGGCATTGTAAAAGGTGTCTTTGGCTGGCCGGCGGTTCATGTGCGCCGGGGTGAGGAAAAAGAAGAAGTACCGACGTTGAAAAACATTTTTATCGACTGCGGTTGTAACTCCAAAAAAGAAGTGGAGAAGTTAGGTATCCATGTCGGTTGCGTGGTTACGTTTGAAGATGAGATGATGGTGTTAAATAACCGCTATTTTACCGGCCGCGCGCTGGACAATCGCATTGGCGGATTTATGATTGCCGAAGTCGCCCGAGAATTACATCAGCATAAAAAGAAATTGCCTTTCGGCGTTTATTTTGTGAATGCCGTTCAAGAAGAAATTGGGTTACGCGGTGCAGAAATGATTTCCCGGCGTATTAAACCGGATGTCGCCATCGTTACCGATGTTACCCACGACACCCAATCCCCGATGTACAATAAACAATTGCAAGGCGATATTGCGTGCGGAAAAGGCCCGGCGTTGACTTACGGGCCGGCAGTTCAAAATAATTTGCTGGATATGATTATCAAAATTGCGAAGAAAAAGAAGATTCCTTTTCAGCGCGAAGCCGCCTCTCGCTCCACCGGCACCGATACCGATGCCTTTGCATACTCCGGAGAGGGCGTTGCCTCTGCCCTTATTTCCCTGCCGTTAAAATACATGCACACCACGGTTGAATCGGCCCATAAAAACGATATCGAAAATGTTATCAAGCTGATGTACGAGTTTTTAGTACAGTTGCCAAATGAACATGATTTTCGGTATTTAAAATAGGAAGTTCATTAATACCAACCGTCGTTCTTCGAGTTAGCTCAAGTCAAGCATCCTGAGTAGTCGAACGTATTTAGTTCGGCGTACCAAAGGGTGAGATAAACGATTGCTAATGTTAAAACCGATCAAACTCATCATCAAACTGGCTTCTGGGTTTGGGCGGTGCGGGGGTGAACTGAATCTGCGCCTGGAAAAAGTTGTTATCGAACTCTAAGGGCGAATCATTAAAGGAGACTTCTTCCCGGTGATAACTGGCAGAAAGAATAAATTTCGCACCTCTTGGTTTGCCGAATGCCAGCCGCAGCCCGCCGGAGAATGTTTTAAACCGTGGTTCTTGCCCATCTACCAAAACACGGTCGCTGTATTCCCCAAACAACATTAATTTTGATGCGATTTGCAGCGGTGCGGTAATTCGGAATCCTGCCTCAATGCCGGAAAGCGTGGAATCCGCCATATTGCCCAATTCACTATAATTATCTTTACCGAATCGGATGGAGTGGATGCCCAGCGTCCCCATCACCTTTACCCCAAAAGACAGTTTTTGCCCCCCAACACTAACGCCAGGGCCAACCCGCACATTCACCCAACGGAAGTTGCGTTTTAAAGAACCGGATTGATCCAAATCCAAAATTGTATAACCATACGCTAATAGTTTGCGTTTTACTTCGCCATCGGCAATGTTAAACCGCCAGATGAAATCGGTGCTGTCTCCATCAGTATTAAAGCGCGCGCCCAATACCCAATTTATCGAGGATGTGTAGGTTAACGGCGCTTTCGGGCTAATCAATCCAAAATACCGCACCTGGCCGCCTTCTGCCATTGCCTGGTGAACCACCGCCGGATCAAAATAATTATAGCGTACGCCAAGCGTCATACCGCGAAAGGTTCCCGGCCCTAATTGGGCGGAGAGGTTCGCAGTAAACATCAACAGTAGGAAGATCAAAAAAATGTTTCGTGCCGGTTTGTCATCAAATTGTTGCATTCGGTTTCCTTTCATCAAAACGTATCTCTAATACAATTTCAAGTTCCATCCTAAAACGCTAATATGTGAATTGGGTTTCAAATATCGATTTCAACGTGTGGCGTAAATTACCAAAAATTTGTGCTACGCTCTTCCTCTACCTCCCTCTTCAGTGTCGCTTCAAGATGAGGCAATAGTTGCGGTTCCATTGTTGTATTTGTTGACATATATTTTTTGTAATGCAGATACTCTGCTTTTAGGGTCCATATTCGCCTTGTTTTAATCAACCGTGGATCATTTCCTAAAGCAGTACTGTCTAATACAATCTTTAAATCATATTCAGGCGAATTATCTGTTTCAATTTTACCCTGTAACACCTCAACTCTTCCGCCTTCCTGGGCATTGGAAACCTCAACAAAACCATCCTCAAGCGGGCGAATAAATCCGGTTTCCCAATGGCCTGGCTCTTCCGAAGGCATTAATACCGTTTTTTGCTCATAGTAAATCAGTGGATATGAACGGTCTAGTTCGAAATTGAGATGTTCTTCATATTCAAATGAATCGATTGTAGGATACCTGCCGGATCCCTCGCCTTTCCACGATCCTGTTAGTATGGAAAGTTTTTGAATTAATTCGTCCATTTTCCCGCTCTTTCTATGTAAAGAAAAAAAATCGATGCAAATTTAGATACCAGCAATTTTGTACAAATTAGCCCGCCCTCGCTTGCCGGTTAAATCGATCACTCCTGCGTTTCGTAGACAATACGCCACCTTCTGCGCCAACTGTATGCTGATTTCCAATTCGTCTGCTAAATCCCTGGTCGTAAATGACGTTAATTCCTTCGGAAGAAACACTCGCCAATCCGCCGGTTTCTCAAACAACCGCCGGTCTACGACTTTCAGCAATCGGCGCTCTTCAACCACCCATCCTTTCCGGCGCCATTTTCGTTTTCTCTCGTAGCGCCTTACTTCTTCTTCGACTATCAACAATACTTCCAGCGAGAAATTGCGATCCACCAGTAACTGCGGGAAACTCACCATTTCCCGGAACAGGTCTTCCAGCCGTCCTCTCCTGGGTGATTTTCGACGCGTGACGCCACCATTGTTGTCCTTCGCTCGTTTAATGATCCACTTCTCTTGAGCGATTGGATAGATCAACTGTACCCGATGGGAGCAAACCAGGTTTTTCAGTTTTGATTTGATAGATGCAAAATTGCCGGTCTGGATTTCCAGCAATAGATTACCTCGAACGAGGTCGATCACATATCCACCAACGGCAACTTCAAATTGATCGCCCGGTCGAGCGTACCACTCCTTCAGCGAGGCATGGAGTGGCTTTTCATTTAACAGACCGATTCCTGGCATTTTAATTCGATTGATCCTCAGCAATGGTTGAGGAAGACTTCCCCCACAACCCGGTTTCCGCATCGATAAATAGATAATAGACACACAAAACAAAGCTGTAGATAATGACTATCAAATAACTTGTTAAGCTAAGAACATGCGCTGCTTTGACATTGTTTATATGTGCCAGGTAAGGAGCAATCAGGATAATATCATACACCAAAAAACTAATTAGCACAACCCCGGTACTCTGCCAATTGGGCCATATCACGCTATGAACCAGTAAAATCAGCGCACCGGTAAACATCCATCCATAAATAACAGACATATCTGTTGCCAGCGGCCAGGGAAAAATATACGGCGACGATTGCAATAACTGAAAACTGGTAAATGCCAAAACAATGGAAAAAATTAAAATAGACCAGCGAGCTACCGGGGGTGTTTGCCGGGGATCGCAAATGGGAATTCTCCGGGCAAAGAGATATAACAACAGCCCAACAATCGCCAGGATGGCAAAAAGGGTGGCATAGGTGGATACCGTTTCCGAATACTGTCGTTCCGTTTCTTGAAATAAATAGATTGCCATACCGCTGCCGCTAATCAATAAAGCAAGGCCGCCACCGGCAGCCGCACCAATTTCACCAATGTAGCCGACCCAAAACAACGCCGCACCAACCCCGGCAGACATTGAAGAGATAAAAATATTGCTTAACGGCGGCGCATCGGGCCACAACCAAACGCTGGTTGCCCACTCCTGCTGTAAAAACAACCCGATTGCATACATTATCAAATAAATGCCAATGG
>CAXHHS010000512.1:0-5577 GCA_964015645.1 uncultured bacterium | reverse complement strand
ACCACCCCTGCATCGTTCGCTATACGCGTCACGATGCTGTCCCCTCCTTTCTAAGGCTACTCTCTGCACACAAATCCAGCAGGAGGGAGAAGCGCCAGTTTTTCTTCGAACTCATCCCCCAAACCCCCTTCTCTTGCAAAGAGAAGGGGGCTTTTCTCCCCTCTCTTTGCAAGAGAGGGGCCGGGGGGTGAGTTAATTTGGGTGCTCTCAGCCTCGGAATTCTCCTTTTCCGACTTGTGTGCAGAGAGTAGCTTTCTAAGGCGGGGAATTCTAAAAATATCGAATTCGCCAGCAGTATTATGCCAGGAGAAAACCATGTTCCAAAACTACCTAAAAATCGCTTTCAGGAATTTACTGAAATATAAGGGCTATTCCTTTATCAACATTACCGGGTTGGCGATTGGCATTGCCTGCTGTGCGTTGATTTTGCTCTACGTGCAAAAAGAGATCAGCTACGATAATTATCACAAAGATGTCGATCAGCTTTACCGGGTGGCAATGTACAATGAGGGTGTTGGGAATAATTTTGGAATTGCCGCCATTTCTTATCCGGCAGTAGACGTTTTGCCGCAAGAATACCCGGAAATTTTAGCGGCGGCGAGAATTTATCGAGATCGAGCGGATGCTCTCATCAAAATTGAAGATCGCACATTTATGGAAAAGCACTTTTATTTTGTTGATAGCAATTTGCTCAACCTGTTAACGATTCCGTTTTTGAAAGGGAATTCCGAGACCGCTTTGGCGCAGCCGCATTCTATCGTGCTAACGGAGGATGTCGCCCGTAAATATTTTGGTAGCATCGATGTATTGGGAAATCAGTTTACGGTCAATCTCAACAATATGGAAGTGGAATACAAGGTCACCGGCGTGGCACAAAATCCCCCGGAAACGACCCATTTTAAGTATGATTTGCTAGTTCCCCTGGAAGATTTTCGCTCCCTCAGTTCCCAAGGCACCGTCAATTTTATTACCAATTGGTATTCCTATCGATTTTATACCTACATCAAACTTCAAGAAGGGTACAACCCGGCGGTGTTGGAAGCCAAGTTAACGCGGGTCATCAAACAGTATTTTCCGCCCAGCCGGCAGCATATCCGCCTTTTTTTGCAACCGGTAAGCGATATTCACCTCATATCACATTTGACGAAGGAACTAGAAGCAAACAACGATATTGTCTACATCTATATCTTTTCTGCCATTGCGCTGCTAGTGCTAATCATTGCCTGCATCAATTTTATGAACCTCACCACTGCACGCTCGATGAACCGCGCGAAAGAAGTCGGCATGCGAAAAGTGTTTGGCGCCCAGCGAATGCAACTGATCAGGCAGTTTTTGGCGGAATCGATAATCGTGAGCTTGTTGGCGGTAATTTTAGCGATGGGGATTTTGGAAGTGTTGATCTTCGTGTTTAACAAACTATCCATCATAAACCTGGAATTGAATTATTTTGAAAACCTGCTCTCCCTGGCCGGGTTTATCGTCATTGCGATAACGGTCGGCTTATTTTCCGGCGTTTACCCGGCATTTTTTATTTCATCATTTAAACCCATTAAAACCTTGAAAGGAATATTCGCCAGAACCGGCGATGCAGGATTGCGAAAGACGCTGGTCGTGGTGCAAATCGGCATAACGGTAGTTTTGTTAGCCGGGATTATGATCATCAACCAGCAATTAACATTTATCCAGGACAAGAAGCTGGGATTTTCCGAAGACCAGGTGCTGGTGCTGTATATCCGAGGCACTGGCGTTGCAGCAAATGAGCGCTACGATTCCTTTAAACAACGATTGTTGCAGCAACCGGACATTGCTAATGTTACCCGAAATTCCCACCTCATCGGCACCGGGCTGCCCATTCGGGCGATATTTGCCAATCCCAATGCGGATGACAGTGAGAAGGAAATCGTTTCTTCGGTGATGGCCAGCTACGATTTCGCAGCGGTACACGATCTGGAATTTGTCGAAGGGCGCGACTTCTCGAAAAAGTTTTCCGCCGAAGTGAATGGCCGGCCTTATATTTTAAACGAATCCGCCGTAAAACTCCTGGGATTGGAGAATCCAATGGGAAGATTAATTACAACCGGCGATCGCAATCGTTTTGATGGCGAAATTGTCGGCGTTGTAAAGGATTTTCATTTTGCCTCCTTACATGAAGAAATCGGCCCGCTGGTTATCAATTTCGTTGATGCCGCTTTCCTGCCCTACATCAGTATTAAACTGCGAAGCGGCGATATTGCAAATACCATCTCCCGAATCGAAGCATTATGGAAACAATTCGAACCGGATCGCCATATGGAATATCTATTCCTGGATGATCAGTTGAACCAACAGTATAGCTTTGAAACACAGTTGAGCAATATCATTAACTATTTTACCATTTTAGCGACGCTTATTGCCTGCCTGGGACTGTTTGGGATGGCATCCTTCACTGCCGAAAGGCGCATCAAAGAAATCGGCGTTCGCAAAACCCTCGGTGCTTCAACCTCCGGTTTGATAATATTGCTTTCCAAAGATTTTGTTAAACTGGCCATCATCGCCTTTTTCATCGCGGCGCCAGTTGCGTATTTCGTTATCGATTCCTGGTTGCAAAATTTTGCCTATCGCACGGAGATTGGCATAGAAACGTTTATCCTCATCGGAATCCTGGCCTTGTTAATTGCATTGTTAACAGTGAGTTACCAAACGATAAAAGCGGCGTTGTCTAACCCGGTGGATACGCTGCGCTACGAATAAATTCGCATAGCGCATAGTGCAAAGCGCATAGCGAAACAATATCGCGCTCTGCCCTTTGCACTATGCGCTATGCAAGGAGAAAACGATGTTCCAAAACTACCTAAAAATCGCCTTCAGAAATATCAAAAAACACAAGGGGTATTCCTTTATCAACATTTTTGGATTGGCAATTGGGATTGCTTGTTGTTTGTTGATTTTGCTATATGTGCAGGATGAGTTAAGCTACGACGGCTATCATCAAAATGCCGAGCGGGTTTACCGGCTGGTGAACGATTTTAATTTCCAGGGCAGCCCGGCAGCGTCGCCGATTATTCATGCCTCATGGGGAAAGGCAATTGCCGAGGATTTCCCGGAAGTGGAAACCGTCATCCGCTTTAAACGCCACTGGACACCACGTCTGATCCGCTACCAGGATAAACAGTTTTACGAAGAAAAATTCCTCTGGGTCGATCCGGAAGTGCTGAATGTGTTTAGCTGGGAGCTGGCGCAAGGCAATCCGCAAACTGTTTTTTCCGAGCCGTTTTCCGTAGTGCTAACGCATGAAATGGCACAAAAATATTTCGATGATGAAAATCCATTGGGCAAAACCATCAACTTCCATCAACAGCAGGATTACAAAATAACCGGCGTTTTGAAGAAGATACCGGAACAATCGCATTTTAAATTCGGTTTTTTAGCATCCTGGAGTAGCCTGGGTGAAAACACGCTCAACAATAGCTGGCCGTATACTTATTTTTTGCTGCATCATGATGCGTCTGTAGAAGCATTTGCTTCTAAGCTCCCGGTTTTTTTGGATGAGCGATTTGGCAATGCTAACCAGTTGAATTCCTACAATCCGCAATTACAGCGCTTAACCGATATTCACCTTCATTCCCACTTGTTATATGAAATGGAATCGAACAGCGACATTGCCTATGTCTATATTTTTTCTGTGGTTGCGTTGTTGATTTTGGGGATCGCTTGCTTCAATTTCATGAATCTCGCCACTGCCCGTTCCGCTAATCGCGCGCGGGAGGTGGGATTGCGAAAGGTGCTGGGTGCGCAGCGATTTCAACTGATTAAACAGTTCTTGGGCGAATCGCTGTTGTTTGCAGTTTTTGCACTGCTGCTGGCAATTGCCATCGTGGAGCTATTTTTACCGCTGTTCAACTCGTTGACGGAAAAAGCCATCGATATTGATTATTTCGGCAACCTGCTGCTGTTCTCAGGTTTATTGGGCACTATCGTTATAATTGGGATTGTGGCGGGCAGTTATCCGGCGATGTTTTTATCGGCGTTTCAACCGGTAAAAACGTTGAAGGGTAGTCGAAACGCAGGGGCGACCGGCCGGTCGCCCTTACGAAAGATGCTAGTCGTATTGCAGTTTGGAATCACAGTATTTCTGATCATTGCGACGTTGATGATCGATAACCAGTTATCATTTATCAGTAATACGCGGTTGGGATTCGACAAAGAGCAAATTATTGTCGTCCCCACACGCACTGCGGCCGTTCGCCAGCACATCGAAACGATCAAGGCGGAGTTGCTTCGCAACCCCAATATTGCCAACGTCAGTTTTGCCACCAATATGCCGGGCGAAATTCCCTCGATGCCCATTATGCCGGTAGTTCCGGAGGGAACTCGCCGCGAGGACGCCAAAACGCTTTCCACCTTCGTCGTCGACCACGATTTTATCAAAACGCTGGATATTGAGATTAGCGAAGGGCGGGGATTTTCACGAGAGTTTGCCGGGGATACCTCCGCGTTTATTGTAAACGAGGCAGCGGCAGCCTCCTTCGGCTGGGAAAACGCCATTGGCAAAACGCTTGAGATTCCGAATTTTCAACGAAAAGGCCAGGTGGTTGGCGTCGTGAAGGATTTTAATTTCACTTCGCTGCATAGCAAAATTGAGCCGGTTGTGATCCACGTTGGGCCACCCGGCTGGTTTGCCGTATTCGCAGTAAAAACACTGCCGAATAATATTCCCGGCACTATTCAATTTCTGGAAAAAACCTGGCAACAGCTTGCGCCCGACCTGCCGTTTTCATTTTCGTTTCTGCAAGATGATTTGAACACGCTCTATCAGGCGGAGAAAAAAATCGGGCAGATTTTTCACCTCTTCAGTTTTTTGGCGATTTTTATCGGCGCTTTGGGGTTATTTGGTTTGGCATCGTTTGCTGCCGAGCAGCGCACCAAAGAAATCGGGATTCGCAAAGTATTAGGCGCATCCGTTGCCGGGTTAATCCATTTATTAACAAAGGATTTCTTAATCCTGGTAGCGCTCTCCAACCTGATCGCCTGGCCGCTGGCTTGGTTGGCGGTAAATGCCTGGCTGCAAGATTTTGCTTATCGTGTCGATATCAACCTTTGGATATTCCTGCTCTCCGGCGGATTCGTTATTGCAATTGCCTTGTTGACGATCAGCTACCAAACCATTAAAGCGGCACTGGCAAACCCGGTGAAAGCATTGAGATACGAATAATTCGGTTTCGGATTTCGACATAGTTCAATCTTTTTAACTTGTCTGATAAAGATAAGAAAACATCTTACTTGTAAGAAAAGATAAGTCTGAGTTTTTTATTCCTTTCCGATCAATCATTCTGTATAATAGTCTCGTTTTAGCAAAATCGTAAAGATAAATGCGAATTTAAAGCGAGCAAAACGAGGATGCCAGATAACCGGATCGTTGAAATCGATGCTTTTATGAAATTGGCAAAACAATACCCGGTGTTCGATGTTCGCACGCCGGATGAATTTGCTTCAGGCCATATTCCTGCTGCGATTAACCTGCCGCTTTTTTCCAATGAAGAGAGGGCAGAAGTCGGTAAAATCTATACAAGTAATGGACGAAACGCCGCTGTCTTAAAA
>CAXHHS010000511.1:0-5581 GCA_964015645.1 uncultured bacterium | reverse complement strand
GCCTGGGTGGAAAGATGGTTGATTTCGCCGGGTTTAAACTACCGATACAATATAGTAGCATTTTAGAGGAGCACAAACGCGTTCGCTCTACGGTTGGGGTTTTCGATGTATCGCACATGGGGGAAATCGTTATTAGCGGGGATCGTGCCGTGGAAATGGTAAACAAAATTACCATCAACAATGCGGAAAACATCCAGGTAAACCAGGCGCAATACAGCGCGATGTGTTATAACGACGGCGGCATTGTCGATGACTTGATTATCTACAATCGCGGCGGATATTACTGGCTGGTGGTGAACGCTGCCAATTTGGATAAAGATTATGATTGGATTCTACAAAACAAGATCGATGGGGTAGAAATTAAAAATATCAGCGAAGAGGTTACCCAACTGGCGGTGCAGGGAAAAGATGCTGAAGCAACTCTGCAAAAATTGGCCGGCGTTGATCTTTCCGAAATCAAGTTCTACAGGTTTAAAGAAGGGGAATTGGCCGGGGTGCCGATGGTCATTTCTCGAACCGGTTACACCGGCGAACCCGGTTTTGAACTGTATTTTGATCGTGACGAATCCGAGGCGGTTTGGGAAGCTGTTTTTGAAGCCGGTGTGGAATTCGACATCGCGCCAATTGGGCTTGGTGCGCGCGATTCCCTGCGCCTGGAGAAAAAATTCTGCCTTTACGGAAACGATATTGATGAGACGACCAACCCCATCGAGGCCGGTTTGGGCTGGATTACCAAACTCGATAAAGGGGATTTTGTCGGAAGGGATGCCATCACAAAAGTGAAGGAAACCGGTGCAAAACGCAAGTTGATCGGTTTCATTATCAATGGGCGAATGATTCCCCGGAAAGGCTACTCCGTGAAAAGGGGTGGGCAGGAAATTGGCCAGGTAACCAGTGGCGCATTTTCACCTATTTTAGAGAAAAATATTGGCCTCGCTTATATCGCGAAAGAAGCCGGTAAAATCGGCGACGAAATTGAAATTGAAGCACGCGGTAGAAGCCTCCCGGCACAAATTGTGAAAACGCCGTTTGTTTAATATGAATGTAGCCTTTCTTTCTAAAATATTTTTGCTTGAATTCGTAATCCAGGTAGCCGAATTCTCGCCTAAAATTATCGGTATGCTGATTTCTGCTGCACTTATTGGGTTGATTATTGGCAGCGTTTGCGGGTTGCTTATATCGTTTTTGTTTAGCAATAGCGAACGACAACAGGCCATTGCCAAACGGGGAATGGTTGCCGGAGGTTTATTAGGAGCCGTTTCCGGTTGCGGGCTTTTGGCTTATTTCATATTCTAATCAGTGCCATGCTCCCCGGCTTGCGGCTGCGGTGGAAATCCGGCGCCGATTACACTTTGGTCAAAATCGATTAATGCTCCTGTCATTAAGCCGGATTCGCTTGAGACCATCCAGGCAATAGCGCGAGCGGCTTCATCCATTTTAATCAAACGCCCAAAGGGTAGATTTGCTTCTGCCTTTTCCAACCAGCCATCTTCAGCATCGTGAAACTCACGTTGAATTGCGTCCTCGCCGGGCGTGTCCATCCACCCTAACATCAGGCCATTAACGCGAATGCGATGGCGCATTACGGAATATGCAACGTTTTTGGTAAATGTTGCCAGCCCGCCTTTCGAAGTGGAATATGGCGTCAAAAATCCCGGCCCGCCATGCGCGACTACGCTAATGACGTTGACAATTGAACCTGCGATCCCATCCCGGCGCATCATTTTAATACATCCCTGGGTTAAGATAAATGGTGCGCGTAGGTTTACTGCCATCATCTCATCCCATAATTCTACCGATGTATCATAAATTGAACCGCGTTTTGTTATTGCGCCGGAGTTAACCAGAATATGGATTGATCCAAAGGTTTTCTCCGCCTCTGATAAAATTCGCTTACAATCTTCACCGTTACTTAAATCCGCTTTTACAAAAACAGCTTTGCATCCCATTTTTAAAAGATTAGCAGCGACGGCATTTCCTCTTTCGGCATTACGCCCGGTGATGAGAATACCATTCATACCGCGTTCTGCAAATAAGCGGGCAGTTGCTTCTCCTAATCCCTGGGTACTCCCAGTGATGACGGCGTTTTGGTTGTCAAATCGGTACATGGAATTCTCCGGTAATGTTTGTCCATAAAATGACGATGATGGAACTAATTACAATAATACGCATGGAAATACCTTGCAGAATAATTCGAAATCGTTTCAATGTATTGATTTTTCAGGAAAAAATAAAATGAAAAACACACCCTGGTTGAATAAAGATTCCATATTCGTTGCAACGTTCGTTTTTGCATTTTTAACAACCCAGTTGTTGCCGATGGCGGTTCTCGGCCAGCAAAACAGTTATAAACAATTTCAAGAGTACCTATCGGATACGGAAGAATTTGTTAAGGAACAAATTGAGAAGGCGAAGAAAAAGCGACTTTCCCGGGGAAAAACAAAAAATGTTTCCGAGGATAAAGCAGCAAAGTGCCGTCAAAAGATAAAAGCAACTTTCAAACACTTTATGGGAAAAGTTCGAGAAATGAATCATAAATTCGCTCAAAAAATGAAGGTTCGGCGCCGATCAACTACTGTTAAAAGTACAAATCAAAAACGAAACGAATTTGATAATAATGTCTCTTTTGTGCAAACCGGTAAGGCCAGTTACTATGCGGAAAAATTCCATGGCAGAAAAACAGCAAACGGCGAAATTTTTAATATGCATGACCTGACCGCCGCCCATCGGGAGCTTCCGTTTAACACGGTTTGCCGGGTAACAAACCTTTCTAACGGAAAGAGCGTTGTCGTAAGAATCAATGATCGCGGCCCGTTTAAAGATAAGCATATACGAATCATCGATTTATCCAAAGAAGCAGCAAAGAGATTAGGTGCTTTGAAGGATGGCATCATCGACGTGAAAGTTGAAGTGCTTGCGAATGGGTGATTAGCATGGTCAATTCAAGCTAATAAACAACACCCTGCAAAAAAAATATATTCCGAATAAAATAATCCCCAGATAAACAGGTAAAACCGGGTAATTGAAGATTTCTCGCCGGGATCGGTCTTTCTGCCAACCAGCCACATTATCGTTAGTAAGGCTAAATGGCTAACTACCAAAGCTGATCCATTAATGCCGTTTACACCAGCGATTCCGGTGAATATCATTGCCCCATAAAAGACAGTAAGCAAAATTAACCCGATTCTGTAGACCGCAATTGGACCAAGTTTAATAGAAAGCGTCATTATCGCGAAGCGCCGGTCGCCAGCGACATCAGGAATATCCTTAAACCAGGCAATCACCAGGCTAAGGCCGAAAATGAAAGCGGTTAATATCCAAATTTTCAACGGAATTTCATTGGAAGTATTTAATAACGAGTTAAAATGCAAAAATAAAAATAGGTTAACGACCACGCCGCGAACGGTAAATATACACGCTGCTGCCCAAAAGTGGAACCGTTTTAACCGCAGCGGCGGTGCGGAATAAGTAGTTCCAATGATCAAGCTAACGATAACAGTTATCAGCAAATATATCCCTTGACTGGCGGCAATTAAAATTGCAGCAGCAAGGCTAGCCAGGCAAATTGACCATGCAGTGCGGATAGAAAAGGCGCCGGATGCCAGCGGTAAATCCGGCTTATTAATTCGGTCGATCTCCAGGTCGGTGATTTGATTTAGGCCGACGATATAAATATTGGCTGCGAGGCAGCTTAACAATGCCAATACCAAACCGTCCAAATGGTATTCTCCGGCGGGTGTTATCGACAACGCAATCAAATATAACCCGATAACGCTCGCCGTTGTCCCAATAACCGTATGCGGCCTGGAAAAACTGATAAACACCCGGAGATTTTTTTTGACAATTCGAAGGCCACCAAACGATAATCGTAATTCCATAAAAGATTTTCCTTTATCCTTTATCCTTTAATTTTTTCCCTTGCAAAAGCCCAAATCGAATTAACCCGTTGCGATAGCCGCGTATCATCAAACTCATTGCCATTGCGCCCCGAATGGTTGACCAGCCGGATTGCACCAGCCCGGAAATACTTTTGATCTGAAATACCGAGCGTACTACCGCCTGCCAAAACGGAGCAACGGCATCCGACCAATCGGTAGTTTTAATATCCGTAAACCCAATATCTACAGCATGTTGTGCATAGTCTTCAATAGAGATGATGTATGGTAAATGGTAAGCGTCATATAATTTTTTGAGTTGTTCATCCTCCGATTTGGTAAGCGCCGGCGGCTGGTTGCGATGGCACCAGGTTGCCATCAAAAATGTGCCGCCGGGTGATAGCATGTCGAAACAGGTTTGTAAAAATTGACGTTTATCCGGCATATGCTCCCCGCTTTCCAGAGACCAAACCAGGTCGAAAGTGCCGGGGTCAAACGGTGGTTTCATCGCATCGGCTACTTCGAATGTTGCTTGTGTTTCGAGATTGGCATTAGCGGCTCTTTCCCGGGCGCGATTTACCTGAAATGGGCTAAGGGTAATGCCGGCGACGCGACAATTAAACTTTTTTGCCAAATAAAGCGAACTGCCACCGATACCACATCCGGAATCCAGAATATGTTCGGCATTCGAAACACCACCCCACTTTAAAAATTCCTCAATCAAATCGACCTGCGCCTGGTAATCATCTTTTTTCTCCGTTCCATCCGGGCCGTAATAACCGTGATGCATGTGTTCGCCCCAAGTCTCTTCCCACAGCCGGGAGGAAGCGTCATAGAATTTTTGTATATCGGTGTTGATGTCGTTCATATTTCTTGAAGATTTAAAGGAAACTCGAAACTCGATATTTGTTCTCAAGTTTCAAATAACATACCACGCTAAAATAGAAATAAAGAGTGCCGTGAGGATTACAATACTACCCTTTTGCTGCGGTGTTAGTGGATCGGCTTCGGTTGCGAATGTATTGGAATTGCGATTGAGAAGTTTCCGCAATGGTTTAAAAAAATAAGCAAAGATTGCCATCGGGATAAAAAAGAATCCCGCTACTAATCCCACTGTATAGCGTTTTATAAATGAAAGGGACCGGGAAACCGTCAGCGGTTCGTCTACACTTTCTTTTTTTGAACCGAGTTTGATACGAGCTTCTCCGGCTACCGGTTTGATTCCGGCGAGAGCGATGCCGTACTTTTCATGCAGCACCCAATCGGGCGCAACATACCGTTTTTGGATATTTTCAAAACCGGCGGCTTCAAACCAACGGATGTACTCTTCTTCCTCCGGAAATAGCATCCAGGTATCCGCCAAAAATCGGCCCAGCCAATTTTTCGGGCGCAGGGGACCGATCATCAATGCCACGCCGCCAGGTTTTAACACCCGATAGGCTTCGGCAATCCCGCGCTGCGGTTCCGGCCAGTATTCGATGCTGCCAGCGGAAACATAGCGATCGAAATGATCGGCAGAGAAGGGGAGGTCTTCCGCATCGCCCAATTGAAAATGGCAGCCGGCTAAATCCGCTTTGCGCTGCGCTTTGGACATTTGGTGCGGACTTTGGTCGATGCAGTAAATTTTCTCTGGCGCAACGGTTTCCGCAATGCCCTGCGTGGTAAAGCCGGTTCCGGAGCCAACATCAATCGTAAGCAAATCCGCT
>CAXHHS010000510.1:0-5586 GCA_964015645.1 uncultured bacterium | reverse complement strand
TGGGCTATGGTGTTTAACGCTTTCAGCGTTGGGGTTTCAAAAATTTATCAAGTTTGGTAAACTTGTGTATAAACCGTAGCCCGTAGGGACGGGTGAAATGGGATATAACAACAACAATCAGTATAATTTCAATCGTCCCTACAGGACTTCAAGCAGCACTCGGTTTTCTTACCCAGAAATAAATTTCTGGGCTATTCTCGATCATCCCTATGGGATGAGGGCGTTCAATATTTCGTGGCAAAATGTGCAATTTGTGTTGCGTCCCTGCGGAATTGCGGAAAGCACTTAAACACTTGAATACTATGAACTTGAGTTAGGAGAAAAGGTGGAGTTAAAATGTTAAACAACACGTTATTAGAAATCCTGGTGTGCCCCAAATGTAAAGGGGAACTGGACTACCGGGTGGATGAACACAATGATCGTAACGGAAAACTGGTCTGTGCTAATTGCAATTTAGCATATCCTATCCAAAATGATATTCCGAAGTTGCTTATTGATGAAGCGGAAAAATTGGCAGAGAAAACGACCGGCGGAGCGCCCCAGGAAAATGATAATGCGTAATATAGTGCCCAAAAAGCAACTTATTGGTCTGACTGTTGATGAAATCACCGGTTTGCTGAAACCATTTAACCAACCGGCTTACCGGGCGGAACAGCTTTACAAATGGCTTCATCATCACCAGGCTCGTTCGTTTGATGAAATGAGCAACATCCCCAAATCTTTTCGCGTCCAATTAGCGGAAGAATTTACCATCGGGGCCTTAACGCTTTCCAGCAGGCAGGTTTCCATTGATGGCACTATAAAGTACCTCTGGAAATTACCCAACGGCCATTCCATTGAAAGCGTATTTATTCCGGAAGCAAAACGTAAAACAATCTGCATTTCATCGCAAGCCGGTTGTGCCCTGGGCTGCGGGTTTTGCGCCACAGCGCAGATGGGATTTTTGAGCAATCTTTCTTCTGGTGAAATCGTCGAGCAGGTTATTCGGGTGCAGCAGGATACCGGCGTTAAGATTACCAATGTGGTTTTAATGGGTATGGGAGAGCCGTTTCTCAATTATAACCGGGTTATTCAAGCCTGTCAAATTTTGCACGATCCGGCGGGATTGGCAATCGCCGCGCAAAAAATCACCATTTCGACCGTTGGGGTTGTGCCGCGCATATTTCAATTTGCGAAGGAAAATCAACCGTTTAAGCTGGCAATTTCGCTTCATGCGCCCACCCAGGAACTCCGCCGCCAATTTATGCCCATCGCCGAAAAATTCCCGCTTACTGAATTGATGGAAAGCGCTAAATTCTATACCAATCAGACTAATCGCAAGCGAATTACCTTTGAGTATGTATTGTTAGAAGGCGTTAACGATACCTCCCTGGCAGCAAAACAACTATTAAAATTGCTCTCCCCGCTTCGTTGCAAATTAAACTTAATCCCATACAATGACACCGGTCTGGGCTTTAAACTACCATCAAAAGCACGGATTGAGGATTTTACCCGCGAGCTTTATTCCGCGCCATTTGCCGTAACCCTGCGTAAAAATCGCGGAAACGATATTGCCGCTGCCTGCGGGCAGTTGTTCTTTAAAAGCAAACCGGCAAAAACTCCCCGGTTTATCACCGCGAAACAA
This sequence comes from uncultured bacterium, assembly GCA_964015645.1. Lineage (GTDB taxonomy): Bacteria > Calditrichota > Calditrichia > RBG-13-44-9 > J075 > CAXHHS01. Next base: position 3,962 of record CAXHHS010000510.1, on the reverse strand, counting down.
ACAACTTCGTTTGCTTAATCTTTAGCACGTAATATCGATTAATAACCCGGATCAGCTACAACTTACGACTACTCATCATAAAACAGAATAGAGGCGCAAATGAAAACGACACCTGTAGCGATTGTTTTTTTATTGTTGATGTGGCAGCCACAATTACCCGCCCAGGAAGTTCACTACAATATTACCGTTGGTATGCAGGGTTCAACGACCATGCACGATGGAACAACATTTCCGATTTGGGGATTTCGAGAGGGCGGCGGCGGTGGTTCTCCCTATTGGGTTCCCGGCCCAACCATTCGAGCAAAGGAAGGCGAACAGATATTTTTGCACTTGCAAAATACATCGCCGTTGCCGCATACCATTCATCCCCATGGGTTAGATGTACCGCAGGAGATGGATGGCGTCCCGTCAACCTCCTTTGATATTGGCCCCGGCGAAACCTACACTTACGAGTTTACAGCTCCGCACCCGGGAAGTTATATTTATCACTGCCACGTTCACACCGTGCAGCATATGCAAATGGGAATGTACGGTGCAGTTATAATTGATCCGGCGGACGGCTCGCAAACCGTTTGGCAGGGCGGTCCGGCTTATGATGAGGAACGAATATGGGTTATCGGCGAATATGATTCGTACTGGCATACCGATGGCGCCCAACCGGGTGAGGGATTTCCGTATCACGATTATAACCCGGATTATTTTATCGTCAACGGCGAATCCGGAACGGATATTCCGCTAAATCCCGCCAGTGCCGTCGAAATAGATTATGGTAATACGTTGTTGATTCGAGCGATTAACGTCGGTTTTTTAGCCCACCGCTTGCGGTTTGACGGGTTGAATGTAACAGCCGTAGGCTCGGATGGCCGCCCGCTGCCGGCCTTTCAAAATAGCCAGGAATTTGACATCTACCCCGGCGAGCGGTTTGAGTTGATTGTCGATGCAGCTTTCCCGGGAAATTACACGGCGGAAATCGAGTACCTTTCGGTATATGATGAATCTATCCAGGGAACTGCGACAGTTCCGATTATCATCAATGGAGAATTGCAATCGTTTAATAAAGCGGTGCAGCCGGGATGGAATTTAATTGGGTTGCCATTCCTGGTTGCCGACCCTTATTATCTATCGATTTTTCCAAATGCCCTGGAAAATAGTCTTTTCTCCTTCAATGGCTCTTATACATCAGAAGACAATTTGATTGCGGGAAATGGGTATTGGTTAAATTTTCCTTCTGCGGAAGCCGTAGAAATCCAGGGAGTTCCCATCGGCGATATCAGTATAACCATGCAAGAAGGCTGGAATTTGATTTCGCCAACCTCCTGCGATGTTGCATTGGCTGATATAAATGACCCCGGCAACATTATCACTCCCAACACCCTTTTCGGATTTAACGGCGGCTATGTTTCTGTGGACACTTTAAAAATGGGCAATGGGTACTGGCTAAATGCAAACAGTTCCGGTCAAATCGAGCTTAGTTGCGGTGGCACGAAACAACATTCCAAAAGCAATAGCAGTGTTCACAATCTAAGCAAATTTCCTGCGCTTAAAATCATCGATGCAGCTGGAAGTGCGCAAATGCTTTATTTTAATCTGCCCAAAACTTTCGAACCCATTAAAGCACAATTTTCGCTTCCGCCAATTCCACCGGCAAATCTTTTTGATGCCCGGTTTTTGACACCGGCGAATGCTTCAAATTCACAAGGGTATCGCATTTCTACGGATGCAGAAACTTTCATCCGGTTGCAAACAAACAACGTTCCAATAACGGTTAAGGCACTAAACATTCCGGTGGAAAGTAATGGCCGCTACTTTATTCAAAAACAATATCTTAGCGGAAAGGATAAGCAAATTGAATTGGAAAATGGCAAACATATTCGGATAACCAATCCCAAAACTCAAACCTTAAAACTAGCCAGGCGGGGAAATACCATTCCTACCGAATTTGTTGTGTTGCAAAATTACCCAAACCCGTTTAACCCAAGCACGGAAATTCGCTTTGGCTTGCCTCAAGCGGGCAAAGTTCAAATGATAATCTATGATATCCGGGGACAAAAAATACGGTCACTGCTTTCAAACCATTTAGCGGCGGGTTTTCACACTGTGGAATGGGATGGCAAAAATGATTTCGGCCAGAATGTTGCCAGCGGAATTTATTTTTACAAAACGGCGAGCAACATGCATACGGTTATAAACAAAATGGTTTTGATACGATAGATAGTATCATATTGCCACAGAGTTTTCACATCAAACAAAATACGGCTAATGTAAAGGCATGCTATGAAAAAGATCATTCTAACACTACTTTTTGTTTTAATCGGAACACTTTCCGCAGAAGATATTTTTGAAACCATCAAAATTATTCCTGGCGCGATGACGCCTATCGATGATTCCGGCAACCTGCCAATCGTTGGATTCGCCCCGGTTGATTCGCCAACAGTGGCGTTTTCCCGGATGATTATTTTTATGACGGTCGGAGAGCGTTTAAATCTTTCTGTCATCAACAACGATAATGAAGTCCATGGATTTCGCTGGACATTTGGCGGCAGCGACGTAACGATTCTACCGGATGACACTGCCGAAGTTATTTTTGAACCCTCTGCACCCGGCGCTTACCCCTTTTCCGATAATACAAACTACCCATTCAATATTGCCCGCGGCCTTTCCGGTGTCGTTATCGCCAAAGATGCCGGTGATAATTTTCGCGATTTCGTTTGGTTCTTAAACGACCATGATGAAGAATGGTTAATCGCCTTAGACCAGGGAGAATCAATCGATCCGGCAACTTATAAAGCGGATTATTTTACGATTAACGGAAATAGCTTTCCCAATACGCTTTCCGATACATTGGCAGCAGTTACCGGCGTAGTTAACGAAACGATCAATATTTGGATCATTAACGGCGGTTTGCAAGTTCACTCCATTCATTTTCACGGTTACCATGCAACGCTTTTAAGCCAAAATGGTAGCTCTTACCCTCAGACGTACAGCTAGGATACCTTTCCGGTAAAGAAAGGCGTCTGAATTCTTACGACGATAACTCACTGGCAAGACTGTACGTTTCCGGTGCACGACCATTCTTTAACAGCGGTAACGGCGAAGGGGTTTTATCCAAATGGGATGCTGGTTTATTTGAACATCAGCGAATAAGAAACATCATAAAGCGGTTTTAAAAAATTTTTACTCCAAAATGTGAAATCATTTTTTTATATTTTCTCTTAAAGCAAGACTATCATTATTCTCTTTTTTATCAACCAGTTAAGCGGTAATACAGTCTATAAATATTTTTAACAACGGGAGAAGATATGCACATCATTTTACTCGGTGCACCGGGCGTAGGCAAAGGCACTCAGGCAAAATTAATCATGGCAAAATTTTCTATTCCGCAAATTTCGACCGGCGATATTCTTCGTGCGGAGATCAAAAATGAAACCGGCCTCGGCAAACAGGTAAAATCAATTTTGGAAAGCGGTGAGTTAGTCTCGGAGGGCTTGATTTTACAAATCGTAGAAAACCGCCTGAAGCAACCCGATTGCGAAAACGGCTTTATCCTCGATGGGTTCCCCCGAACCATTCCCCAGGCCGATGGGCTTGCCGAAATTTTAAAAAGATTGGGCGATATTCATTTAAGAGTCATTGAAGTCTCCGTTCCCGATGCTGAAATCATTAAACGACTTACCAGCCGTAGAACCTGTTCAAACTGCGGCACTATGTACAATATGGTTGATAATCCACCGGCATCCGGCAATATTTGCACCGTTTGCGGCGGCAACGTCGTTCAACGCGATGACGACAAAGCAGAAACGATTCAAAATCGCTTGGCCGTATATCGTAAAAACACCGAGCCGTTGATTGAATATTATAAAAAACACGGGGAGTTTTTTAAAGTAAACGGGATGCAATCTATTGAGAGCGTTTTTGAAGATGTTTTGAGAATTATATAATAGTTTGAAAAAGATTCCCCCTCA
>CAXHHS010000509.1:0-5600 GCA_964015645.1 uncultured bacterium | reverse complement strand
TGTTTTCCTTTGGCCATTCAGGCAGATCAATTTCCTTTAACGCCTGCTGCCGCACCGGAATGTCTCTTATTAAGAATGATTTTTCGGATGAGGCATAGGCGATTTTTACATTGTATTTCACACCAGGCAAAATAAAATCATTAAACATAATTTTGCCGGAGACAGTTGCTGTTGAGTCAGCAATACTCGAAGTTACATTGATTTCTTTGATAAATAATTTCGGGCGAACTTCCAGGTAAATGCCGCTTAAAATCCCGGTATCTGCTCGCGGCAGGTTGATGGGTGAAAAGGCCGGGGCATTCGCAAACCGGCGATTTTCACTTTTAATCTGCAAACGAAGCGTATTTTCACCGTCTTTTAGAATATTTATCGGGAGCACCAGCGTAACCGGAAGATAATTACGAGTGTTTTTATAAAGCAGGGAATCGTTTAAATGCAGGCTAACTCTTCCATTAATTTCACCTAAGTGCAACAAGTAGTCCTGCCCCGGTTTACCCGAAAGGTTGAACGTTTTTTTGAAGATAAGTTTTTGGGAAAGTTGAAAGGTGCAGGGAACATTAACATTACCGAGAATGCGGCCACTGGCGGCATCTTGTAACTCCCACTCGCCGTTGAGAAAAATGATTTGCCGGTTGGGGATTTCCTGTTGCAAGCGATCATTAAGATTGGCATTGGCTTTATCTTCCGGGATGGAATAAAAAACCGCTTCCGAAGCCCCTGCCGGAGCGAAATAAATCAGTAACACATATACCAATATTAACGGGATTTTCGTTTTCCCGGAAAGCCGCATGTATGCTCCTCCTAATTTGCGCTCGTGAAAATACGGAAATATAAATAAAATGCAAACTTAATCGGTAATTTCAATTGCCAGGAGGGTGGCGTCATCTTTTAATTTGGGGGATTTCGACCAGTTTATCACGCCGGTTAACAATTCGTCGAGGCTTTGCCCCAGGGACATCGGAATGCTATTTTGCAGCGTCGCCAGCATTCGACGAGTGCCGTAAAATTCTTGTGCGCTATTTTCGGCATCAGAAATTCCATCCGAATATAAATAAAGGCGGTCGCCGGGGGAGAGTTGAAGCACATTTTCTTCATACTGGTGGGTTTGGGAAAAACCAATCGGTAAATCCGGGGATTTAATAACGCCCGCTTCGGATTGTTGGGGAATATAAATCATACCGGGATGGCCGCAGGAAACGTAGTGCATTTCATAAGTCGATGTGTTTAAAATGCCATACAGCAGTGTAAAGTACTGGCCGTATTCCAAATCCATCTCAATGGGGAATTGAGTGTTGAGCTGATTGGCAACATAGGCGGGCGAATTTACTACGAATCCCCGGGGCGAATTATCGCGCGTTTTTAAAAGAGATGATTTTGAAAGTTCAGGCGAAAGTATCCGGCTTAGTGTTACGGCTAACAGGGCTGCGGAAACACCATGCCCGCTAACATCCAGGATGTAAAAGCCGAAGTGTTCTTTATCGAGACGAAATAAATTTAGAGTGTCGCCCGCCAATTCGTCGCAGGGGCGAAACCGCCAATCTATTTTTACGCCTTTGAAACTCGGGCTTGCAGAGGGAAGCAGCGATTTTTGAATTGCTGCTGCTGCCTCTAAATCGCGTTTCATTCGCTGGTTAATATCTTCCAACTCGGCATTCCGCTTCGATAAATTTTCTTCCAATTGAATAACGCGCTCACCGGCACGCAGCCTTACGCGAAGTTCATCTTTATCGAACGGCTTTGCCATAAAATCATCTGCACCGGAATCCATACCGGTAACCAGGTCTTCTTTTTCCGATTTGGCGGTGAGCATAATGATGTAAATATAATCCGGGGTGTGCAGCGCACGAATTTTTTCGACCAATTGCGGGCCGGGCATTTCCGGCATCATCCAATCCGTAATAACAATCTGGAAATGATCTTTCAAAAATGCTTGAAAAGCCAGCGCGCCATTTTCTGCCGGTGTTACTTCGTGACCCCACTCTTCAAGCGTTCTTTGGAGCATTTTTCTGGCGATGATATCATCATCAGCGATTAAAATTTTCATCTGTCTCCGGGTCTCTCAAAAAACACCATCTTATCTTCGGCGAGTTAAGCCAATAAATTAGCTTTTGGTATTAAATTTTTCGGTTCTCTAACATACAAAAAGAATGGGTTTTCTAAAACCGGAAAACAAAATCATTACGCCTCCTCTAATTGGTCTAATAGTTTCCGAAATTTACGCCCGAAACAAGTCTGCGGCAGCAATTCACGGTCGGAATATACCGGAAAATCCAATTGCAGCATTCCATTGGCAAACGATGCTTCTAAATTGAAATTTGACAATAGTTTAACTACTGCATGATTTTCTGGCGACGACATTGCGCGGAGCGCTCTTACATCGCTTCTTTCCGCTATAAGATAGAGCACCGCCAGGAGAACCGTTCCCAGCCCTTTTTTCTGGCAGGCATCGATGACGGTAATTGCAAACTCCGCTACTTCCGGAATATCCGCCAGGCGAATGAAGCGCCCCACGCCAAAACCGGGGAAATCCGGATTCGCAGGGTCGATTGCACACCAGGCAATATGGTTTTTCTGATCGATATTGGTTAAGAATTTCAGGTACGCGCTGCTCAGTTTCGACATCGGTGTTAAAAACCGGAAATAGATCGACTCGTTAGACATTAGCGCAAACCCGCGTTTAAGCCGGTTGCGGTCGGTTGGCGCTAATGGTCTTAGCAATACCCGGGTGCCATCACTTAACACCCAGGGAATTTCAAGTTGATGTGAAGTATATAAGGTTTCCATTTTAAATTAATCCTCTTTTTTGGCGACACCGTAAATGACATTCGTTTTTACGGAGCGAATATTGTTTTCTTTGATATAAGTGTTGTTTGCCTGGCGAAGGCGGCTTGCAAGCTGCGGCCCAAGGGCTTCCACAGTACCGCGCAAACCGGATCCCATCACCATTTTCCACCAGGAATCGCTGTCGAGAAAAGGCTGCTCTCCCAATTCCGCTTGCACCATAATATTTCGGGCGCCGCCATCATAAAGCAGTTGCTCGACACCGGAAACGGATGTTGTTCGATCCCAGGGACGGAAATGGGTTACCAAATCCGGGCGTTTCTCTCCAATAAAATTCTTGAAAACGCTGTATACCGGTTCAAAAAAATCCGGCCCCCAGGTGGTAATGGCCAGTTTGCCGCCGGGCTTTACCATTCGCAGCAATTCTGCGGTTAGCGATTCCATATCGGGCACGAAAAAAATTCCGAAAACGCAGACAACGGCATCAAAGCTATTGTCTGCGAAGCCTAATTGTGTCATGTCAGCTTGCCGAAAATCGATATTGCTTAAGCCAAAAGCCTCCGCTTTAGCGCGAGCGCGGGTTAACATCTTTTCCGCGAGGTCAATTCCGATAACGCTGCCGGTTGGCACGACAATTTTCGCTGCCGGAATAGCAGAAGCGCCGGTTCCGCAGGCAACATCCAGAACGCTGGCCCCGGGTGATAAATTTAGCCGCTCTACGGTTCTTCGGCCATAACGATCCCAATAGGCATTCGCGGGATCATCGAACGTGTCTGATGCGGCATTATAGGTAGAACGCGCTTTTTGTTTTGCTGCTTCTAATGTTGGATCGAGTGTTTCATTCAAGTAAACAGGTACTGTTTTCATGTTTTAAATGCTCCTTCTTTTTTGCTTAAATACCCTTTCAAAGGTTCTCCCATAAGGGATGGCTTGCGCCATAAACCTTTCAAAGGTTTTTTTATAACAACGAAAGTGACTGGAAGATATTATCATTTCCATAGCCATAAAACGCCACATTGATGGGGGAGTAACCCGCATAATGATGGGGGATTTCACTTGCCGCGCATCTAAAAGGAATGTAGATTGTGCCGATTAAAACAATAGCAAACAAATGGAAGGAGTGTTTATGAAGCTGAATCAATTGTTAGCACAATTGAATAAAAAAACCGTTTTGGGGGATTCCGGCGATGTTGAGATTAAAGGAATTGTGTACGATCCTTTAAGGGTAGAACCGGGGTTTTTGTATGTAGCAATCAACATTTATACTCAATTGGATAAAATTGAGTTGCCGGATGGACATCCGTTTGTGGCAGATGCCGTTGCCAATGGCGCTGTCGCAATTCTTGCACAAAAAGATGTAGATGTTCCACCAAACGTCGTAAAAATTACCGTGCCGGATTCCCGGGAGACGTTGAGTATTTTGGCCAATCATTTCTATAACTATCCATCGCGAAATATAAAGCTACTCGGCGTTACCGGAACCAATGGCAAAACGACGACGACGCATATTATCGAAAGTATTTTCGATCAGCACTATACCGTCGGGTTGATGGGAACGCTTTATTTTAAAATCGATGGCAACATCTTTCATTCGAAAGACACCACCCCGGAACCGCCGGATTTGCAAGCGATTTTTAGCGATATGAACCAGCAGGGCTGCGACTATTGCGCGCTGGAGGCGTCTTCTCACGGCATTGATTTTCACCGGCTGGATGGGTTGGATTTTGAAGTGGGTATTTTCACCAATCTTTCCCCGGATCACCTGGATTATCACAAAACGATGGACAATTACCGCAAAACCAAACTGCGATTTTTCAATTGGCTGGCGGAAGATAAATTTGCGATTGTGAATGTAGACGATCCCTACGCCAAAGATTTTTTGGCAGCAACCGTTGCCCAAAAATTAACCACCGGTATTGAAAGACCGGCTGACGTTACGGCCAAAAATATCCGCTATTCTCTAAACGGAACGCAGTACGATTTGGTAACCCCGGCCGGAACCACCAGCATTCGGTCGAAGTTAGTCGGGCGGTATAATGTGTATAATACTCTGTCTGCGGTAGCAGCGGCGGTTTCCCAGGGAATAGGTTTGGAGGATATCAAAAAAGGCATTGAGCGGCCGATTTTGGTTGCCGGGCGGTTTGAGATGGTCGATTGCGGCCAGGATTTTGCCATGGTGGTAGATTACGCCCATACCCCGGATAGCATGGAAAATATACTGAGCCTGGCAAAGAGCCTCAATCCATCGCGAATTATCACGGTATTTGGCTGCGGCGGTGATCGCGATCCTAAAAAGCGCCCGCAAATGGGTGAGATTGCAGCAAAATACAGCGACATTGCCATTATCACGTCCGACAACCCGCGTAATGAAGACCCCATGCAAATTATCAATCACATTCTTGCCGGTATGCCGGAAACGCCCGGGGAAGTGATTGTTGACCGCGAGGCCGCAATTCAAAGAGCCGCCGAAGTTGCCCAAATCGGCGACCTGGTTTTGATTTTGGGCAAAGGGCACGAAAAAACGCAAATTATCAAAAATAAAACGATTCCGTTTAGTGACCGGGAGGTGGCGGAGAAAGCGATTAGCCGGGTGTTGATACCTTAATTTAGCCGTGATGCGTGATTTCCCGACACTTCGCATTGGCGTTAACCTTAGCGGTTTGGGATAAAAGAGTAGCCAAATTCCCCGCCTTAGTAAGGAGGGGACAGCATCGTGAAGCGTCTAGCGAACGGTGCAGGGGTGGTTGTACGGGGTCAGCGCTTTCAACCACCCCTGATTTTCTCGCTGAACGCGTCGAAAATCGGTCCCCTCCTTATCT
>CAXHHS010000508.1:0-5614 GCA_964015645.1 uncultured bacterium | reverse complement strand
GCGATAAATACATCGAGGTCGCCATCATTATCATAATCGCCCCAATTTGAGCCGATATCGAACTGCGCCCCTTCATCCGTTAAACCGCTGTTGGCAATCGCCTCAAATCGATTGGGGTTGCCGGTTTCGACCAGCAGACTTTTATATAACTCGTTAGGAAATCGCCAGTTTAGAACGAATAAATCCTGGTCGCCGTCATTATCATAATCTACCCAAACATCGTGGGTACCGAACCCCTGGCGGAATTGCAGAAACGAAAGTTGGGCCAGGCGCTGAAAATCATCATTCCCATTGTTGCGATAAAAAATATCTTCCGTGGAGCCGCCCTGGCCAATAGCGGCGCCGGCAGCGAACAAATCCAAATCACCATCCTGATCGTAATCGACCCAACTGGCGGAAGGGCAGGCGTTTAAATCGCTACCGATGTTGACGACATCCAAATTAAAATCCGGCGGCCCGCTATTTTTGTAAAGAAAATTGGGTGCAACGGTGCTGCCCCCAGGCTCGGTAACAAAATTGCAGAGGTACATATCGAGGTAACCATCGTTATTATAATCTGCCCAAAGCCCCAAATTTCCGGTGCCGAAGGGTGTTAAAAAATGCCCGGAAGTGATTTCGGAAAACGTGTTATCGCCATTATTCAAATAAAAATGATTTTCTCTTTCTGCAAGCGCATATAAATCAAGATGCCCATCATTATTAAAATCATTCCAACTCGCTCCGGTACTAAACAGCGGGTCGGTCACAATGGGGCCAATATCGGTAACGCGTGTGAAAAACTGTGCGGATAGGTTGCTGCTAAATATTAAAGCAGTGGCAACTCCCAATAAAATGCTACCAGCGAATTTCATAAATTGTCCTCCACGTTAATTGTTGGTAGAACAATATTCTTTTTGGATTATAAAATCGACCCATTGTATAGGGTGAGACGTTTTGAGGCAGGCGGTTTTGCTTAAAATAGATTTCGATCTTTATCCAATAAATTTCGTTGTAATTTTTTGGCTCTCCATTGCTTATATTTTAAAAATTAAATTAGAAATGTCAAATTAGCATGGTCATCCAATATTCTGATAAAGCGGTTAAACAGATAACAAAAATCAGCCGTGGAGATAAAAAAAGCGCCGCGCTGATTTTAACAAAAATAGAAGATTACGCTAATAACCCCCAGGGCAATTTTGATATAAAAATCTTACGGGGTAAATTTGAAGATCTGTTGAGATTGCGTGTGGGAAACTACCGAATTATTTTTGAAGTTGTTGAAGATGCGATGTATATTTACGAAGTCAAACACCGAAAGGAAGCATACGAATGATTAAAACTCAAATCATAGAAGAAAACGGCCAGCCCATTGCTGTTATCCTGGATTATACAGAATATTTGCGCTTGAAAGAAATAGAGCAAGATAAACAGGATTACTATTCTGCGATTAAAACAAAACGGCAGAACCAAAAGTGGACCGACCACCAAGAGTTAAAAAAGAAATTAGAGCTGTAGGTTCAAGACATATCAATAATCGAATGGGAATAATCGCTTATAACGTAGTGAAGATTGTGCCATCATCTACACTTGATGCTGCAACGAATGCGATTTAACAAATTGAGACGGCGTCTTTCCGGTGTGTTTTTTAAATACTCTATTAAATGATGCTTTGCTGCTAAAACCGGAATCGTAGGCAATCGCCAAATTGGTGAGGTGGCGAAATTGGGGATCGAGCAGTTTTTGCTGTGCTTCTTTAACTCGATATTGATTAACGAAATCAAAAAAATTCACCTGTAGATTCCGGTTCAAAACTTGCGAAAGGTGATTGGTGGATATTGAAAGCCGGTTGGCTAAATCCGGCAATTTTAAGTCGCTGTTTAAATACGGTTTCTCATCGTCCATAAATTGCAGCAAGCGGTCGGCATACTGCTGCGCCTGCTCGCTCGGTAGAGGGGAATGCTGGTATTTCTCAACCGGTTTCTCCGGTAAAACTCCGGAAATGATCCCCGGTTGTTTGATGGCAATATAACCGATGGCATAGACAACAGCTGCCCGGGAAAGCGCCAGAACATTTTCAATTACCGCGACATATTTTGTGAGCAGGAAAAAAATCAGCGCGAGGGTAAACACGCCCATTAAACCGAACATCAAGACAGTTAGTTTTTTCAACCATTCTACTTGCAGAGCTACATTGTTGGAGTAGAGATGCTTTAGTGTATGTTCGTTTTTCTTCAGGATTTGAAGCGTGAAAAACAGGTAAATGCCGGTTTGCAGAATATTCAACCCCATATCAACATAACCGCTGATCCAGAGGATAAAATATTTCGAATTAATTAGCGGCTGAAAGGTAAATGGTTCGAACCCGATGGCGATGAGATATGCCGGCAGGTAATTGATAAAACACAGCAAGGCTGGTAAAAAATGTAAAAGAGTTTTAAAATCATTATTATCATTTTTTTCGAAAAGGGATCGAGCGTATAAATAAAAAAGCGGGCCTATCAAATAAATTACCGGGGTAGTAAAAAAAATGTAATGGCGGCGATCATCAATAACAAAAAATCCCAATTTTGATAAAAGGGATTCCGTTAACAGCAGCGTAATTGTCAAGATTAAAAAAGCCAGCAGGCGGTTGGAATGTTTGCCGCCTCGCTTACTCCACAACAGGGCAAAAAATAAAAAATATCCCTGGGAAGCGGCGCAAAGAAAGAGAATTGATCCGAAATCGAATGAAAATCTCATAGAAAAATGTAATTCATAAAAACCTTCCTTTCAAGTTTTATTAGCGCTAATCGTTTTCCCATTAAACTAAAGGCCAGTTTAAAACGGTAACGCCAAATAGTTCTGTCCGCCGATCAATCCCTGGTTATTATTTAGTGTTCCCTGGGCATTGCTAAAGTTTACCGGGATGGAGTTTTTTCGGCCATAGCTGGAATTATCGTAAAATACCGCAAAGTGCAAATGGGGAAAGTTGCCGGTATTTCCGGTGTTGCCGCTTAAGCCGATCGGCTGTCCTTGTATTACCCGCTCGCCGGCGTTAACCAGTACGCCATCGTGTTTTAAATGAGTGTAGCGAACGGCAGTGCCATCGTCATGGCGAATAAATACATTGTTTTCATGGCCGGAAGTTATATCACCATCCTGGTATTGGGCATTGGTGAAAAGAACGATTCCTTCGCGGGAAGCGATAATTGTATCCCCAATGGCTGTATTAAAATCATAAGCAAAGGTGTTGCGATGCCCGCCGGAAGGATGGCAATACGATTGCGTAACGCGATACTGCCGGCCAACCGGAAAAGGAAGGATATACTGCGATTGCGCCGGATCGCCAAAATCGCTATTGCAGATAATTTCGCCAAGATCTACGGTGATGGAAAATGATTGCTCAATACGATGCTCGCCATCGGAAATGGTGATTTTGACCGGGAAGTTCCCGAGGTTTTCTCGCGTTGCCAGCCCGGCAAGCATTGCACTTGTGGTATCAAATTGCAACCAGGCAGGGTGCTGAGCGGTGTAGGTTAGCGGAGTGGTGTTATCATCCTCTACAGTAACGATGTAACGATAGAGACGATTGTGGTCTGCACGTATCGATGGAGAAGATGTTATGTTCGGCGGGTTATTTTCGATGATATTATCATCATTCTCAACACCCTCTACATTGTCAACGACATTGTTATCCGAACATGTGGAAATCAAGCCCATCAGTATTCCAATCAACAGGAAACGTAAAACCCTTTTGCTGAAAATGTTGTTTTGATATTCAACCATCGCTGCCTCCTGAATTTCGTTTTATCCGAAAAATAATCGCAACACCATAAAACGACATGCCATAAAGATGTGATTTTAAAAGAGTTGATTTTATTAACGAACCAGGGCCATCTTTTGCGTTTGAAAGAAATCTCCAAATTTCAACATGTACAAATAAACGCCGGAGCTTACCGGCTGGCTGTTTCTATTTTTTCCATCCCAGGTAATGGAATGGCTTCCGGGAGCCTGTTTTTGGCGGATTAATGTCCGAATTTCCTCGCCGGTGCTGTTAAAAATTTTCAGCGTTACGTTCCCGCTTTCGGGAATTTCGTATTCAATTGTTGTGGTGGGATTAAAAGGATTCGGAAAATTTTGCTTGAGTGAAAACCCTTCCGGCATTAGCCCATTTGGGCCGCCAATGCCAACATTCGGAATGGTGATAACTCGCAAAATACTGGGATGAAAATTACTTCCGGCCAACGGCACAGCATCGTTAACGTAAAGTTTATCGCCTTCCGGTCCGGCGGAAATTCCGTTGGGTAAGGAAAATGACGCTTGCAATGCCGGGCCATCGTTGTTACCGCGCGTGCCGCTACCGGCAAAGAGGCTGACTTCACCCGCTTTAGTAATTCGATAAATTTGATGTGCCGCGCGCGAGGTAACATAAAAATTCTCACGGGTAAAGGCAATATTAACAGCGTTATTTCCCGGCACATTTGCAAATAAACTGACTGTGCCGCCCGGTGTTACCTTGTGTACCCGGCTATCATTAAAATTGGTTACATAGAGATTGCCCTCATTATCAAAGGTCATTCCGTTGGCGCAGCTAAAATTGTTGCTGGTAACGAATGTACTCTGCACCCCGGCAGGTGTAATTCGGATAACCGAATTGGTATTACAGCTTGCAACAAACAGGTTATCTTCCGGGTCGATGGCAATCGCAACCGGGCCGGAAATACCGGCAAATAGCGTCGTAGAGCCATCCGGGTTGATGCGATCTACACGATTGCCGGCAAAACTAGACCAGAACAAATTACCTTGAGAATTAAACGCCCCCCCGGTTGCCCCCAGGACGCTTTGTGAGTAAATGCTGACATCACCTTCCGGTGTAATGCGATAAACTTGTGTTCCTGCGACATTAAAATTCGGCCCGAAATCCGCGACAAAAATATTACCATCACTATCCGTTCTAACGCCGCCGCTGGCAGAAAATCCGCCGGTTAAAGTGCTAACCGTTTGTCCCAAAAGTGCTAATGATGTGAATATTGAAAATAAAAAGGTAAGAAATGATCGTTTAGAAAATGTGTAATGTTGTTTCATTGTAAGCTCCTTTCCAAAAACTTTATTTTCGATAGATTATCCCAAAGCATCGGGAATGCATGATTAACGATTATTCGACTCAAAAATATGGAAAGAAGCTTTAATTTTGCTATAAACTATGTCGCGAAGATTGGCCGGTATGTGACGTTCGGAGGTAAAAAATACTAAAAATGCTTTTCCTTATACTCTGATGGCGAGCAGCCAAATTGTTTACGGAAACATTTTCCGAAATAATGCGGCGTGTTAAAACCGGTCATATAAGCGATTTCGGAGACGGTGCCGGCGCTCTGTTTCATCAAATCCACTGCACGCTGCAATCGCAAGGAAACAATAAATTGACTGGCGGATTGGTCGGTGAGTGCCCGGAGTTTACGGTGGATCTGCACCCGGCTCATCGCCATTTCATCAGAAAATTGTTCTACACTAAAATTCTCATCAGCGATGTATTTTTCAACCACTTCTTTTGCCTTGGTTAAAAACGTTTCATCCACAGAATTTACAGCGATTTTATTGGGTTGCAATAAAACCTGTCTCTTATACACATCTGACGCTGCCGACGAGCTTCTTGGTG
>CAXHHS010000507.1:0-5641 GCA_964015645.1 uncultured bacterium | reverse complement strand
TGTGTATAAGAGACAGTCAATATCCTTTATCTTTTTTATTGCCATTCAATATAAAGCCACATAAATTCCGCCTCTTTTTTAATCATAATTTTCTAAAGAAACGTAGCATTCCAATTCGAGAAACGGCCACTCAACTGAGAGAGTATATTTTCGATGATGGATTTTGATATTGAGGAGGAAAATGATGAGCTACTTGAAACAAAGAAACCCCTTTGAAAACGCCCTGAAACAATTTGACAAAGCCGCCCAAATTTTAAAATTAACATCCAATCAAATTGCAGTAATAAAAGAGCCTCGTCGAGTTACGGAAGTAAATCTCCCGGTGCCAATGGATAGTGGGGATATTCGTATGTTTAAAGGATTTCGTGTACAGCATAGTATTGCTCGCGGCCCGGCAAAAGGCGGTATTCGGTTTCACCCAAAAGTATCTGCTGATGAAGTTAAAGCATTGGCATTTTGGATGACTTACAAATGCGCCGTGGTAAATGTGCCCTTTGGCGGTGGAAAAGGTGGTATAGTGGTCGATCCATCGGAGCTTTCTCATACTGAGTTGGAAAGATTGGCCAGGCGATATTTTGCCGAACTGGAAGATTTATTCGGCCCGGATCGGGATGTTCCTGCCCCGGATATTAACACCAATGCCCAGGTGATGAGCTGGATGTTCGATACCTTTTCCATGCACGCGAATAATTACGTTCCCGGTGTTATAACCGGAAAGCCGGTTGAGCTTGGTGGCTCAGAAGGCCGGGCAGAGGCAACCGCCCAGGGAATGTTTTATTGTGTTCGAGAAGCAGTAAAACATATGGACTTTGAGCTGGAAAATGCTGCTGTCGCCATTCAAGGGTTTGGCAATGCCGGATCTTTTGCCGCAAAGTTGCTTAGCGAGGCCGGGGCAAAAATTGTTGCGATTTCTGATGTTACCGGCGCATATTATAATCCTGATGGCATTAATGTAAATGTCGCTTTAAACACGTGTGCCAGAAATAAACGCTGGAGCCTAAAAGGATTAGAAAAAAATATTCAGGTAGAAATTTTAAAAGACCCGATGAAGCTGCTGGAATTGGAGGTTGATATTTTAATTCCAGCGGCATTGGAGAATCAAATTACCGAAGAAAATGCTCAAAATATAAATGCCAAACTGATTGCCGAATGTGCCAATGGTCCCATCACTGTAGAAGCAGATGCAATTCTCGATAAAAAGAAAATTATCCGAATCCCGGATATATTGTGTAACGCCGGTGGCGTCACCGTCTCCTACCTTGAGTGGGTACAAAACCGTATGGGATATTATTGGTCGAAAGAAAAAGTAAACGAAGATTTAGAACGTTTTATGGTGAAGGCTTTTCAGGAAGTGTGGGAAACCCATGAAAGGTATCAGGTTAATATGCGAATTGCTGCTTTTATTCTTGCAATTCAGCGAGTAACCCATGCCGCAGAATTGAGGGGATTGTACGCTTAGGGTTGATTAAAATATAGCCAACTTGTAAATTGCCATAAACAAATACTACGATGAGGAGGCTCCAATGAATCCGCTGAATAAAGCAATTAGCGTTGCACTTCCCTTTGTTCCGAAATCGATTATTGGCTATTTTTCCAAAGCATATATTGCCGGAGAGCGTATTGATGACGCGGTTCAAACCGTTAAAGCACTTATGGCAGAAGGCGCTTGCGCAACCATCGATGTATTGGGGGAGGAGATTACGTACGAGGAACAAGCACTCCATGCCACAGAAATTTATAAACAAGTACTCCAAAAAATTAATAGCGAACAATTAGACGCCAACATTTCGCTAAAACCCACTCACCTGGGATTAAAGCTGAACAAAAACCTCTGCTATAAAAATATCCTAGCTTTGGTGGAACACGCTAAAATGTATAGCAACTTTGTTCGGGTTGACATGGAAGATCACACGACAACCAGCGATACCATCAATATTTACAGAGAGTTACGAAAAGAATTTGATAACGTGGGAACAGTGCTGCAAGCCTATTTGCGGCGAACAATTGATGACGTAAATCAACTTATCCCGATAAATCCTAATCTTCGGATTTGTAAGGGAATTTATATTGAACCGTATCAAATTGCTTATAAAGACCGCGATATTATCGTTAACAATTTCGCCTATATTTTGGAGAAATTTTTTATAAACAACTGCTACATTGGAATTGCAACTCATGATGAAAAAGTTGTTTGGGAAGCAATGCGGCTCCTCGATAAATACAATATTAAAAAAGACCGCTACGAATTTCAAATGCTCCTGGGAGTCGATTTAAGGATGCGCAAGCGAATTCTTGCCGCCGGACACCGGTTGCGTGTTTACGTACCCTTTGGGGCAGAGTGGGCGCAATATTCCATTCGCCGTTTAAAGGAAAACCCCCACATCGTTGGGCATGTAACGCGGCATCTTATTCGTAATATGTTTAAGAAAAATGATGAGTAGTTTTCTATAATTGAGATCGAAACATTAGAATAGTGGTGTTCTAAAAATCATCATTTCAATGCTCCATTATTCCAATACTCCAAACGTTTTACAGCATCTCCTTAACCTTCTCTTCAAACGCTTCTGTATCAAACAACGGTGCTTCCACCAACCCCTTTAACTGCCGCATCCAATAATCCGGCGGGGTCGGTTCAAATTGCCATTGCTGGTTGCGATCATAAATAAAGTAGAGATCCCAGGCAAGTTGATCGATGGCCAATACTTGTTGCCAGGTAATACCGGAAATTTGATTATGATCCCAAAAATACGTCAATCTTTCATCGCGAAACAGGTTCGACTGTTTAACCGCTGATTCCCAGGTATCGCTTGGATAAATTGGCATCCAAATAATATAAAAGTGAAGCTGCGCGTCAGGAATTTTAGCTGCGATTTCCTGTAGCCCGGAAAACCCTCGGAGGCTTGCCGGCCAGGTAGGGGAGAGAAGGGCAATCACTCGCACGTAACCGCTATCGTTATCAAAAATTTCGCTAACTTGATCAAAGTTATCAAGTGTAATGAGGTTAGAGGGAATATTAATCAGCTCGGAATCAAGTGTAGCCGGTTGATTTTGCCGAATATAAAACAGGTAATATAGTGTTGCTAGAGCAATCAGTAATATTACCACAACTAAAAATAAGCCCCGTTTTACCATGAAATCAATCCCCTTCGAGTTATAAGCAAGAAGCAAGCAACTGGCCGAATGTACATAAAGAATGTGAATTAATAAATAGAGAGGGGAAAATATTAATACTTAAAAAAGCATAAAAATAATCAATGCGCCAGAGGATTAGCGTTGGCTGGCCGGCGAAACTTTGAAATCAGAGAATTCAACCTGGAGTTTGGGATCAACATACAGGCCGACGCCGCCACTTTGGTTTCCCTTAACGGGCGACATTTTTAGCAATTCGCCATTGGCATATAAAAGAATTAGATTGCCGATAAATTTTACCTTGAGGTGTACTTTGCCGAAGTCTTGAACGATACCCGGTTGAATTTGGTCGGAAACTAAAATTTTAACAGCTCTTTCGCTGACTTGTTGAAGCGCATAATTCCCATTATTATCCATGGAAAATAAGAAAAAATTTTTGAATGGCGTTAAAGCTTGTTTATTATGGCCAAAAATAATACCATACTTTCCATTACGCGAGCCGGATGTAACATTAGCCAACACCTCAACTTCTACACCTTCAAAAGTACCCTGGTGAAACGCTTTTTTTATCCGAATGTTGTTCGAAAAGGCTAATGAGCTGTTTTGAATATTATAATCTTGAAATTCATCCAGACCGATAAGATCCCATTGGCTTTTACCAAATCCGTACACTGCTTTGGAGCTAGAAGGCACTTTGTTCAAAACATTCGATTGGCGTACTGCAAGTTTTTCCGGCTGCCGGTTTTGGGATTGGTTTGCCCACCACTCGCGAGGTTGATTAAACCGCTTTTTACTGTCGGCGATCAGCTTTTGTAGATCCTGATCATTAGGTCTTATACTTTGCGTTTTTTTGTAATA
Organism: uncultured bacterium; assembly: GCA_964015645.1. Lineage (GTDB taxonomy): Bacteria > Calditrichota > Calditrichia > RBG-13-44-9 > J075 > CAXHHS01. The sequence continues at coordinate 1,654 of CAXHHS010000507.1, read as the reverse complement.
AAGAAGCGCAACATCCCATCGTTGTTGCCGATAGGCTTCATCGCCTAATGCTTTAAAAGCGTCGGCGACCACGGCAACACCGGAAGTTGCCTGGGGGTAGCCCGGAAAATTTCTCAACACCGCATTATATAAACTTAATGCATCATCCCATTGTTTGTTAGCCCGGTATTCATCAGCGCGGATCAGGTAGTTGCGTTCTACGATGCCCGGTTTTCTATCCGGTTGATCGATCGTTTGGGTAAGCGAAAAACCGGCGGCGGAACTGCCGGAGAAATTGGTGAATTTATTTATAAATGGCTCGTAGGATAAAATTCCGATAGTCGCTGTAAGCAGGCACAGCATAAAATAAATCGGCCAATTGGTGACGCCGGCAGCACTCTCATGCACGTGAGAATACACTTCGATGGGCTGTTCGTAATGGTTGTAAACTTTGATGATTTGCATTGACATATCATCACGGCCACCGCGAGATTTCGATAATTCGATTAATCGCTGACAGGCGCGTTGAGGAGAGCTGGATAAAACAATTCGCTGCAATTCTTCTTTACGGATGTTTCTTAAGCCATCCGTGCAGATCACGAAATAATCATCACGATGGATTGGTATTTTACCGAAACTATCAATCTTTATTCCTAATTTTATGCCGAGCGCGCGTGTTAAAACCGGGCGTTTTATTGGTTTTCCATTTTGTGGGGGATGGCTATTCTGCTGGCGGGTGCCATTAGGTTTGACTGCAACATTCTGCTGCCCCCCGGGAATGGGTTGGGTTTGGCCATTTCGATGTCGCTGTAATACTCTTTGCGGATGCCCGTTGGCTGCCGGTCTGCCGTTTGTTTGGCGAGGTAACGTTTCGACAATTCGGATGTGATCCTGGGTAATTTGCTCAACTTTCCGGACGTTAATTCGAAAAACCCGGCAATCGCCGACATGAGCGATAAATGCGGATTTTTCAGTTAAAACAAGCGCAGAGCAGGTTGCCCCGATTTTTCGGTGAAGGCCATTTGCCTGGGCATATTGATAAATTTGCCGATTGGCAGTGTCAAAAGCGCGTTGCAGACTAAATACAATATCTTCCGATGGGTAGGAAAAGAAGTTCTTTTGAACAGTGTCGATGCACATTCGCCCGGGATCCCTGCCGCCAGAGTTACCGGATTTGGAATCAGCAACAATAAACAACTGGCCTTTGTAAGTGGCGAGATTAGAATGATCTAAGGGGAATTTTCCCAGGCTGTCGTTGTTTTCCTGTCGTCGCAGCCCCTTCTCTGACAAGTTGGCAAAATTTATTTTTATTTTTTCTTTAACTTGTACAGACATAGCCAACTAAACCAATTATTGTTTATAGTTTGTTTTAAAGACCCGTCCAGCTTTAAAAATAACGGGTTACCTCTCCAAAATATTAACCTAATGAAAAAGGGTTCACAATTTACATAAAAAATGGGAAAGATAAAACTAGTTTTTTACTGCTGGCCTATTTCGAATCACAAATCAGGTGAGCTTGATGATATTGATATAAAATGACTTAAAAAGTGATGAAACGCAAAAATACAAAAAAATAATTTTAATCGGAATTTTCCTTTTCCCAACTAAAAACCGGCGGGCAATCTGTCTCTTATACACATCTCCGAGCCCACGAGACTCCCTTGCATCGCGTCTG
>CAXHHS010000506.1:0-5642 GCA_964015645.1 uncultured bacterium | reverse complement strand
TACACCAAGAAGCTCGTCGGCAGCGTCAGATGTGTATAAGAGACAGTGTGGAAATGGATCAAAAATTCCTCAATCGCTCCATCAACGAAGGGTTTTCCGGCGGCGAAAAAAAACGGAACGAGATTTTCCAGTTAGCCGTTTTGGAACCCAAATTGGCCGTCATGGATGAAACCGATTCCGGCCTCGACATCGACGCTCTTAAAATCGTCGCCGGCGGTGTTAACAAAATGCGCAGTCCCGAGCGGGCGTTTGTCGTTATCACCCACTACCAGCGGTTGCTCAATTACATCGTACCGGATTTTGTGCATGTAATGGTAAACGGTCAAATCGTAGAATCTGGCGGCAAAGAATTGGCGCTGAAATTGGAAGAACACGGATACGATTGGATTATAAAAGAAAAAGAAGCAGTTTTAGTTTAATAATGTTCTAGTGTTCAAGTGTTAAAGCATATAAAAACATATAAATACGCGAAACCTTGAACACTTAAAAACTTAAACACTTTTAATATTTAGAGTTGAAAATACAATGAAATCAAATACAGAAATAAAAGATTGGTATGTTTCTAAATTTAATGCTTTTGAGCAGAGTTTAAATGGGACGAAAGATGCACCATTTCATCAAATCCGCAAAACTGCACTCTCACGGTTTTCCGAATTAGGTTTCCCCGGAAGACGTGATGAAGAATGGAAATACACCAATCTTTCTCCACTGTTAAAACACAAATTATCTTTTTCGGAGACAAAAAATGTTTCCGAAAAGAATATTAATAAATATGCTTTCAAGGGTTTAGAAGAAAATTTGATTATTTTTGTCAACGGGTATTTTTCGAAGAAATTTTCAAATTTTTCATCTTCTGCGAATGGTGTGATTGTCGATAGCCTGGAAAATGGTCTGCAAACGCATGGTGATCTCATTGCACCGCATCTCGCCAAACACGCTGATTTTGAACATGAGCACTTTGTTGCCCTGAATACGGCTTTCGCGCAAGATGGATATTTCATCTACGTACCGGATAATGTCGTTGTGGAAGAAACGATTCATATACTGTATTTATCTGACGCCTCCGAATCTTCCTTTTTTGCCGCACCGCGTAATTTGATTTTTGGCGGTAAAAACTGCCAGATAAAAATCATCGAGCGGCACTGCGGTTGGGGCGAAAATCCCTACTTCAATAATGTGGTTACGGAAGTTATTGCGGAGGATAATTCCCGCATCGATCATGTGCGTATCCAGGACGAAAGTTTAAATGCGTATCATATTTTTGCATTACAAGCACAGCAACATCGCGATAGCCATTATTCTTTGGTGAATGTCGATCTTGGCGGCGTTTTGGTTCGCAACAATTTAAATTTAGCGTTGGATGCGGAGCATTGTGAAGGCCATCTCATCGGATTTTACATGGGAACCGGCAAGCAACATGTGGATAATCATACCGTCATCGACCACATCAAACCCAATTGTTATAGCAATGAAGTTTACAAAGGTATTTTAGGCGGCAAAGCTACCGGTGTGTTTAATGGTAAGATATTTGTCCGGGAAGATGCTCAAAAAACAAATGCCTATCAGGACAACAAAGCCTTACTGTTATCCGATGATGCCCGCGTGAACACCAAACCACAATTGGAAATATTTGCGGATGACGTAAAATGCAGCCACGGCGCCACTGTCGGCCAATTGGATAATGAAGCGCTGTTTTACTTACGGTCTCGCGGTATTCCGGAAGAAAAAGCCTACTCCACCCTGCAATATGCTTTTGCAAGCGAGGTATTTGGCTATATTTCCAACGAAGCTGTACGCGAGCAGTTAAATGAAATTCTCTTGGAAAGATTTCCTAATCTTTAAAATTAGAGACAAAAATGGAAACAATTACTTTAGAAAATAAAGTCGCTAAACCCGCTTCTACTAATGGGGTTTTGACAGATTATAATGTTGATAAAATCCGGGCAGACTTTCCGATTTTACAACGTAAAGTTTATGGAAAACCGCTTGCCTTCCTGGATAATGCCGCCTCTACTCAAAAGCCGCAAGTAGTTATCGACACCATTCGGCAATATTACGAAGCGGAGAATGCCAATATTCATCGTGGAGTTTATTATCTTAGCGAGCTTGCGACCCAAAAGTACGAGGCCTCCCGGGAAACGGTAAAAAATTTCATCAACGCCGCATCTTTAAAGGAAGTGATTTTCACCAGTGGCACAACCGATGGAATTAATTTAGTCGCGAACTCCTATGGCCGGAAATTTATCAAAGCCGGAGATGAAATTATCATCTCCACAATGGAGCATCACTCAAATATCGTTCCCTGGCAAATGCTTTGCGAAGAAACCGGAGCAAAATTGCGCGTGATTCCGATTAATGATGCCGGTGAAATCATCTTCGAGGAGTATGAAAAACTCTTTTCCGATAAAACCAGGTTGGTTGCAGTGGTTTACGTTTCAAACTCTTTAGGAACTGTCAACCCGGTTAAAAATATAATTGATGTTGCCCACCAACATAACGTTCCGGTGTTAATCGACGGTGCGCAGGCGGTTGCCCACACAATTGTTGATGTTCAGGAACTGGATTGCGATTTCTTTACCTTTTCCAGCCACAAAATTTTTGGCCCCACCGGTGTGGGCGTTTTATATGGAAAAGAAGCGCTTCTGGAAAAAATGAGTCCCTATAAAGGCGGCGGCGATATGATTAGCTCCGTCTCTTTCGAAAAAACCACTTATAATGTGCTTCCCCACCGATTCGAAGCCGGAACCCCCAACATGGCCGGGGTTATTGGCCTGGCGAAAGCGCTGGAATATGTGCAAAATGTCGGGCTGGATAAAATCGAGGCTTATGAGCACGAATTGTTAGCTTATGGGATAGAGGCATTGTCTTCAATAGAAGAATTAAAATTCATCGGTACTCCTGCAAAACGAGCCGGTGCTATTTCATTTGTGGTTGATGGAATTCATCCCCACGACATCGGCACCTGGGTGGATCGGGAAGAAGGTGTTGCGATCCGCGCCGGGCACCATTGCACCCAACCGGTGATGACGCGCTATAATATTCCATCGACTACCCGGGCATCTATCGCGCTTTACAATAAAACAGACGACTTTGATGCCCTGGTTCGTGGCCTAAAAAGTATTATAAAGGTATTTGGAAATGGATAATGAATTAAAAGAGCTATACCAGGAAATAATTCTCGATCATAATAAATACCCCAAAAATTACGGCAAACCGGATGAGTATAATCACGACTCCGAAGGCTACAATCCGCTTTGCGGAGACCGCGTTCATGTTTATGTTGAAGAAGAAGACGGCCTTATCAAAGACGTTCATTTCGAAGGTTCCGGGTGCGCAATTTCCAAAGCTTCGGCATCGGTAATGACAACCTTATTGAAAGGCAAATCCGTTACAGAAGCCAGGGAAATGTTTGATGAATTCCAAAAACTCATAACCTCCGATGTCGACGCGGAACCGAATTTGGAAAAAATAGGAAAATTAGCCGTATTCGCCGGTGTGCGGGAATTTCCCACCCGCGTAAAATGCGCCAGCCTTGTATGGCACACCGTTATGGCTGCCATGCGGGATAAAGAAGAAGTAGTTTCAACTGAGTAATAAATTAATAGTTATTCAGCCTACTAAATACAACTAAAAAATAACAATATCGAGGTATAAATGTCAGAAGTATCGAATGCTCTTAAACTTAAAGAAGATATCGTAGCGGTGCTTAAAACCTGCTACGATCCGGAAATCCCGGTCGATATTTACGAGTTGGGATTAATTTATGATGTTGATGTCGATGAAGACGATAAAGCCTGGGTCAAAATGACGCTGACCTCGCCGGCCTGCCCGGTTGCCGGAACGCTGCCCGGCGAAGTGGAGATGAAAATCAAAGCGGTTTCCGGCGTTAGCGATGCCGTGGTAGAAGTTGTTTGGGATCCGCCCTGGAATATGGAAATGATGAGCGAAGCTGCCCGGCTTGAATTAGGGTTTATGTAACAACGGTATTAAATCGAATAATTTAAACCATTTAAATGAGGTATAAACCATGTCTCAAATTCCAATTTATATGCAACCCACATATGACCCGGTTGCCGTTCAACCAATGCGCGATGAACTGATTGCCGTTGGCTTTGATGAATTATTAACCCCGGAAGACGTTGATAATGCGCTCGGTCAAAAAGACGATAAAACCGTTTTAGTGGTTATCAATTCCGTTTGTGGATGCGCCGCCGGCAGCGCCCGCCCCGGTGTTTGCGAAGCACTGCAAAACGAGGTAATTCCTGATAAATTAACAACTGTCTTCGCCGGTCAGGATAAAGCCACTGTTGCCCATGTTCGCGAAAAATACCTCGGCGACCTCCCTCCCTCCTCCCCTTCCATGGCAATTTTAAAGAATGGTGAAGTTTTGTTTATGTTGCACCGCCACCAAATCGAAGGCTACAGCTATGACCAAATCGCCGGTGGTTTAAAAAACGTTTTTACCGAATTATGTGATCGCCAGGGACCCTCCATCACCCCGGAACAATTGGCACAAGTAAAACACGCCAAAGCCTGCGGCTCTCGGATTCCGCGCTTTGATGGATAAATTTGGAAATGCAATCTCAATTTAACCTTTGAAAGGTTTAAAACCTTTCAAAGGTTTTTTTATAAGTAGCCCACCCGATATCGATTAACTTAAAATCAGGAGAAATGACAATGGCAGCATGGCTGGAAGTGGCGAATGTAGATAATTTCGAAACCCCAAATAAAGTTCAATGCGTCGAGCATGATGGTATTCGGATCGCCGTTTTCAAATTGGATGACGGGTTTTATGCCATCAATGATGAGTGTTCCCATGATGAGGCATCTCTATCCGAAGGCGATATTATCAAAGATTGTGTCATCGAATGCCCCCTTCATGGCGCGCAATTCGATATCAAAACCGGCGAGAACCTGGCGTTTCCGGCAGTTACACCTGTGGACGCCTATCAAACCAAAGTCGAAAATGGCATCGTCTACGTGGAAGTGGAAGACTAATCGTAAAGCGTATTGCGATTATTACAGAAAACACTCCACGCTCTACGCTACACTTTATATTCTATTTCACCTACTATCTTTAATATTAATGGCAGCCGATACCCTCTATCAAAAAATTATTTTAGAACACAATAAAAACCCCCGCAATTTTGGCGAATTAGCGGGGGATTGTTTTTATGGCGAACGCGATAACCCGGTCTGTGGCGACCAGGTAAAATTAATGCTGAGAGTCAATAGAAACAATATCTTAGAGACAGCCAAATTTACAGCAAGAGGCTGCGCACTTTGTATTGCATCGGCATCGATGCTAACGGAAATTATTACCCAAAAACCTGTTGCGGAAGTGAAGCAAATTATCGCGCATGTTTTTAGTGTTTTTCAAAATACACTCCCGGCAAATCAATTAGAACGCTATGGCGATTTTTATGCCCTTAAAGGCGTTCTGGAGTATCCTGTCAGAATAAAATGTGTATTGCTTTGCTGGCATGCGCTGGATGATATCCTCGACAGTATTTGATTTACATTTTATATTACCCACCTTCAGTACGGGCACTTTTTAGCTTAAAGGGATCATCAACCTCTAATACTGTTTCTCTACCGTGCACTTTTTGAATTTTGATGTATAAAGGCCGATTTTCGAGAAT
>CAXHHS010000505.1:0-5646 GCA_964015645.1 uncultured bacterium | reverse complement strand
CGGAAGCAGGGGAGGAAAATTGAGCATTTGTGGCACGCTCCATAAAAAAATAAATGGAAAGATGCCAACAAAAATGCCACCTAAAACCCATTGCAGCTTTCGGCGGTTAACAGGGTTGGTTTCTTTGCGCTCATTTCGAAAGACATTAAACAAAGCAATCACTAAAGTTATCAGGATAAAAAACCGAAAGAAGCGATACGCAGTATAGAATGCCTGCATCGACTCCGGCGAAATTTGCATTACAAAACGATAGTGTAGAAAAATCAGCAAAGCGGATAAAGCAATTCCGGCTAAAATTACAACCCGTTTTATAAGCGTTAATTTATCGTTGGAAATAGCCGGGGAAGGAAAATAAAAACTGAAAATAACAAATGTCGCTAATATTTGCGGGTAGCTAAGATAATAGACAATACCAACAATAACGGCTGCAAAAACAGGAATTTGGATGCCGGCCCAGGAGACAATTGTAACATAACCAATTAAATAACATCCGATACTAAAATAAAACTCGTCAGTTTTGTTGCTGCGCCGGATGATGGCCGTTGCAATCGTAAAGAAGAATAACCCCACCAAAATATTGACAAACAGATAAATAAAATTATGGCGGCGAATTGTGGTATAAGTTTGCTGTGACTGATCGGCGAATTCCAGGGAGATTGTTTCACCAATTCGTTTCTGTTCAACAATATATTCAACCTGGTAGGAGTGGGAAATTGGAATTTTATCGACTCGTGAAATTAAGCGAGGGGCCGTTAATGGAGTGCGGATAACCACGCCATCAATAGACTGTTCAATCGAAACCGGTAAACCAGGCCGCAGGTAAAGATTATATACGCCACAAAAGGAAAGCACCAGCCAACCTAAAAGAAGCCAAAGTATATGTTTTTTAAGGCTTTCCATAACGGAAAATAGCCTGCATTTAAGTTTCTTAAATTTAAGAAACCGAAACATTAAAGGGCATCAAATTATTTTTTAGCCGGCTTGGAGGGGGGGGATAGTTGAAGAAATTCTTTCCATGCAGTAGTAATCATTCGATCACTGCTGCCAAGCAGCGTTTTTACTTTTTCGATCAAGGCTTCCCGGCGTGTGTTTGCCTTCGGCTCCAATTCTTCCAAAAGATAGTTGGCATCTTTAGTGATATTTTCCCAGGAAGCGTTTATCGGGAAAATCTGTGTTTGTTTGTATTTCTCCGGGAGCATGTCGAAGCGCAATTCGATAAACCGGTGGAAGCGTTCCAGCGAAATCAGCTCTTCCACTTCGAAACAATCTTCAAATGCCGCTGCTTTCTTTTTGGAGTAATCGCCTTTTAAAGAGGTTAGATAGCGTTCGCTCGGTGCATAAATCTCTTCTACCCAAATTCGACAAAGCTCGTACGCCAATTTTTCCGGCCGTACCTGGCGATGGAATGTTTGCTGTGCATCTTGCGATGTGAGAAAGAGCAGAAAAAAAATAACTCTTTCGCGAGTATTGTCAGACAGGTTAAAATCATTTTTCATGCCAATATTTACCAATGATCTTTATTTAAGTCAACAGGGCGTAAACAAAAGTAATTGAATATTTACTATCGAGGTATTACCTTTTAAGATAAATAATGTCGTTTCAAATATGACATGATCAGTGGATGGGGAATGGGCGATAATCCCTCGTATGCTATTGAATTTACAAATGGTTATAAAGCGCAGGCAATACCGGTTTCTACGAATACACAGGCGGGAACGATTGCCGAATCGTTAAACCTACCGCAACCGCAAGGAATGCTGGTGCTTTCCGGCGGTGCAAGCGATATGGGGCAGGTGATTTACAACCAATTACAATCAGTATTTAATGTTATTGCAAATTTTGTGACAACCCATGAATTAATTGTAATTGATGGTGGAATAGATGCCGGTATTATGTCTTTAATGGGAAAAGCATTGGGAAGAAATGGGCGACCGGCAATTCATATCGGCGTTTTACCAGCTAAGGCGCAAACCCGTGATGGCAGTAAACTTGCAGAAGAAATGTTAGAGCCACATCACAGCCATTTTGTGCTGATAAATAGCCACTTATGGGGAGATGAGGTGCAGCCGATGTATCGCCTTATCCGGCATTTTTCTATTCGCACTCCAATCATCGCTCTGCTGATTAACGGGGGAGACGTTTCGCTAAAGGAAATTCAATATTGCGTAAAACTCGGCTATAAAATTATTGTATTTGCCGGTACCGGTCGCCTTGCGGATGAAGTGGCCCTGGCAATTCGCTACCCGGAAAAACCCCGCCGCCCGGAAATCGCCGAACTAATTCCCCAGGGGCGATTTTTAGTATATAATATTTCCAGCTCTACTGCCGAATTAAAAAAACTCCTGGAAGAGCAGTTGATTTTTGAAACAGGACGATGAGTTAGTTGTCAGTTGTCGAACAACGAACAATTAATCCAATGTCACTTTTCCGCCGATATTCTCTTTATACATTTTCTTTATAAAAAGATATGAGAGTAAGATATAAATGAAAACGATTGAAAAACCTGCCGAGAAGGCTAAAAAGAACTATACTTACGATGTATTTATCAGCTACAGCCGCTACGACCGACCATTTGCCGAGCAAATGGAAAAAGCGCTGGAACATTATCACCCGCCGAAAATCGAGGGTCTTCCTCAAAAACGTCTGAATGTATTTCGCGATGTCAGCGATTTGATCGGCGCTGATTATTTCCAATCCATCGATAAATACATTACAAATTCCGCCAAGCTGCTGGTGGTTTGCTCCCCGGAAGCCCGCAAAAGCAAATATGTAAATGATGAAATCGACCGTTTTACGAAAGTAAATGACCCCGACAACATCATTCCCGTGATGATAGAAGGCGTTCCGAATAACGAAGCAACGCCGGAGCAAGAAGATGAAAAAACATTCCCGGAAACGCTTTACAAGGGATTAAAAATGCCCCTGGGTATCAGCTATCTTGGAATCGATATTAAAAATGAAAAAATTTATAAAGGTATTTATGAAGGCTCCTGGTATTCCGTACTAGCGCGAATTTACGATGTCAGCCGTTTTAAATTAGAACAACGCGATAAAAAGCGCCAGCTCCGTCGCCGCAGAATTATTACCATTAGCACGATAGCGATTATGCTAGTGCTGCTGTTATTTGCCGGTTACGCTGTTACTCAAAAAAACAAAGCCCAGGAAATTCGTTATTACAGCGATAACTACTACCGTGCAAAATTGTTTGAGGAAAAATCCAGCGGCGTTTTAGCAAGCCAAAACAGCATCGAGCAAAAACGCGCCTGGCTTTATACATTGGCCGCACTTCGCCAGGATATTCGCCGGGACCTGCCGGCATCGAAGGAGCGATTAATACGCCAGGCAGAACAGGCCGGAATGTACCAGCAAACCTGGGTTTCACCGGGAAACCTGGCTAAAGTTTCCCGGGTAACATTTTCGCCGGATGGTAAAATGCTGGCCTTATCCGGCACCAATGGCAACATTCGCGTATGCAGCATGGAAAGCGGTGAGGAATTGGTAAATATGGTCGGGCATACCGAGAATATTTCCGCTATCGCGTTTGATCCTGCCGGCGATTGGCTGGCGTCGTCATCAAAAGATCGGATGCTGAAGGTTTGGGATCTAAAAACCGGTTTGGCGGTCTCAGCGCTAAAAAAGCACCAGGGAGAAGTGCTTAGCACAGCCTTTCATCCCAGCGGCAATCTGCTCGTTTCGGTATCGGAGAACGCGATTGTGCGGTTTTGGGAGATAAAAAAGCCCGGTGTCTGGACGATCAACTTTGATCAAATCATTCCGTTTGTTTCATTTAGCGATACCACGATTCAACTTCTGGATTCACTGACGTTAGCGCCACGCTCAGGGACTGAATTGGAGCAAATTAAAGCGGCTTTTAGCCCGAATATGGAATATCTTGCCACTGTTTCTAAAGACGGAAGCGTACGGACTTGGGAGGCTGCAACAGGAAAAGAGAAGCATACGTTGGCAATAAGAAGCGATGATATTCACATAATAATGTTTAGCCGGGACAATAAAATCTTAGCTGCCGGTTCCCAAAACGGTAGTGTTTTTTTATGGGATGTGGAAACCGGAAACAATCTTGGCGAACTAAAAGCACAATCGGGAGAAATTCGCAGCATATCCTTTTCGCCCAAAGATCATATCCTGGCAAGCGGCACTGCCGAAAATCAAATCATTGTTTGGGATTGGCAAGAAAAGCGAAAACTAAAAGAGATTACCGGGCATTCTGCCGCAGTATCGGCGTTGGATTTTAGCCCTGGTGGTGACACATTTGTATCCGGTGGTGAAGATAAAAGCCTGCGTTTATGGAATACCGAAAATTTTGAAATGATTGCTGCTTCTACCGGGCACAGCGATCCGGTTAACGGTGTTGCCTTTAGCGCGGATGACCGGTTTTTAGCATCCGCATCCGATGACCATTCTATCATAATCTGGGATAGCGACACCGGGCAACAACTACATCGCTTGCAAGCGCACAGCGGTATAGTAACCTCGGTTGCATTTAGCCCGAAAGCGCCTTTATTAGCATCCGGCTCCAAAGACAATACCGTTAAATTGTGGGATCCTGCCACCGGGGAAAATATTCATACCTTTAGCGATCACAAAAACGATATTCGCTCGGTTGTATTTAGTCCGAACGGTAAACTGCTCGCTTCCGGCGCAAAGGATAATTCCATTCGCTTGTGGGATGTCGAAAATCGAAGATTGCTAAAAACCCTCACTTTCAAAGAACTTAAAAAACTGCGGATAAATCGACTTCAAAGTGCCGGAAAACAATATGAGGATTTTCGCAGTGTCGCATTTAGCCCGGATGGGAAACAGTTGGCTTCGGGATCTCAACTTCCCTTAATTACCGTGTGGGATTTGGATGAGCGACGGAAGCCGCTTCGCTGGCGCTGGCATTCGGATATCGTTTGGAGCGTCGCCTTCAGCCATGATGGCAAGCGGCTGGCAACCGGCTCCAAAGACAAACTGGCGGCAATGTGGGATTTGGAACAATTGTCGCGATTTATTGGCGGCAATTCTCGAATCAAATCCCAATCCTTTAACGAAACCACATTATTGAAACACGAAGTAACCGCTGCTGATACCACCGTGCTTGGCAAAGACCCGCTATTTCAAAATATCTACCGCCTGTTGCCGCCCATTCATGAAGTCTGGACATTGGTGACCATTTCGCAAGATAAATTGGTTGCTTACCGCCTGGAGGGAAACGAAATCAAGTTTCGTTACTGGGGAGAAGCGTCGGAAGTCGTTATTCCATTACGCGGCCATACGGATGACGTTTGGAGCGTCGTTTTTAGCCCGGATTTGGAAAACAACATCATTGCTACCGGTTCAGATGATGAAACCATCCGCTTATGGGATGTGGAAACCGGCAGCGATGTCGCCGTTTTAACCGGCCATACGGATGACGTTTTTAGCCTTGATTTCAGTCCCGGTGGACAGTTGCTGGCGTCCGGTTCCTTCGATCGCAGTATTCGATTTTGGAATGTGCGGGAAAGCAGTAATTTAGACCAAATGGCACGGGCGGAAGAGCCGGTTTGGGCAATCGCTTTCAAACAAAATATGGAAACGCCGGAGCTAATTTCCAGCGGGGCTAAAAAAAATCCTCGGAAAGCGCTTCAATTTTGGAACCCGGTAACC
>CAXHHS010000504.1:0-5660 GCA_964015645.1 uncultured bacterium | reverse complement strand
CGCGATGCAATGGAGTCTCGTGGGCTCGGAGAGGTGTATAAGAGACAGGACAGGGTTATACATTGCTCTATCAATATTATTATCGAGACGGTTTTTTCGCGAGATGCCGGGAAAACTTATCGCGGCCAGTTTTTGGTAAATTCCCGATCCGGCGAGAATTTTTTGGATCGTGCCTGTGAATTTCCCTATCAAACCGGGCAATCGTACGAACACCAGGACGCACTTTTTATTCCGCTGCTTGGCTTGGTGGATTATTATGTGAACATCATTATTGCCGGTGAGCTGGACACATATCTTTTGCGAGGTGGAAATGTCCACTACGAGCAAGCCCGCAATATTTGCGATACTTACCTGGTAAGTAATTCTCCTTTAGGATGGCGAAGCCGCCAGGATGAGGTCGTTCAAATTACCGATGGTGATCACGGGTTTTTAAGAGATGCCAAATTTTATTATTATGAAGGGTTATTTTACATCGAATATCGCCAGGATTTTAAAAAAGCCCCGGAATATTCCGATAAAATTGTAGAGTTGCTCGGCCAAATTCATCGTTTGCGGCCAAACAGTTCCGCGCTTAAACGTTTTCTGGATTCTCATCACCAGGAACTTTGCAAACTGTTTGAACATGATGACGGTTCCGACAATGCACTTGCAATGATAGAAATTGATAACCGCCATCGGGAAACTTACGAGCAATGCGGGCTTTAACCCAAGTTTCGTGTGTAACCCCCAACTCCGAATACTGAATCACTTTGGAAAACCGTCCTTATACATTAAATCGAACCGTTATAATATCGCCGTCTTTAACGATGTAAGTTTTGCCTTCCAGGCGTAGCAAACCTTTTTCCCGGCATTTAGCCAGGCTTCCAAGCTCAATAAAATCAGTATAATGGGTAACTTCGGCACGAATAAATCCACGCTCCAGGTCGGAATGGATAACCCCGGCAGCCTTTTGTGCAACGGTTCCTTCGCGAATAGTCCAGGCACGGCATTCATCCTCACCAACGGTGAAAAATGAGATTAACCCCAGTAATTCGTAAGAGGTCCGAATCAGTTTTGCCAGCGCCGGTTCTTCGATCCCGAGGTCTTCTTGAAAAAGCACTCGATCTTCTTCATCCAATTGAGAAATTTCCTGCTCTGCCCGGGCACACATTGTAATAACGGAAACGTTTAACTTTTCCGGAACCTGCTTTGCAATCTCAGATTCGTTCGCAATATCCGTTTCGCTAATATTAATCACCACAACGAGAGGTTTTGCTGTCAAAAATTGAAAGCCGCGCAGCATCAGTTCTTCATCGTCGCTAAACTCGGTTTCCCGCAGCGGCGTTTCATTTTCCAATAACGCCTGGCAGCGTTTTAGCAATTCCAACTCTTTTATCGCCTGTTCGTCTTTGACCTTTTTTACTTGTGCTTCCAATCGCCCGACTCGATTCTCAACAATTGAGAGATCAGACAATAAGAATTCGCTTTCTACGGTTGCAAAGTCTCGCAGCACATCGATACTGCCTGCCGGGTGAGGGTAAATTTCGTTTTCGAAAGCGCGAATAACCACGCAAAGGGCAGCAGTGTTTTTAAGCACTTGAAGGAATTGGGCGTCAAACCCTTTGCCTTGTGAGGCATCGCTTTCCATACCGCCTACTTCGATGTATTCGATGGTGGCAGGCACTTTTTTCCTGGGGTTAAAAATTTCCGTAAGTTTGTCTAATCTTTCATCCGGCACTTTTACGATGCCGCGATGCACTTCAACTTTGCCGCCGCTGTAACCAGCTTCCGCACTTTGGCCGGTTAAGGTAGAAAACAAGGTCGATTTTCCGGAAACCGGCAACCCGACAATTCCAACTTCCATAATATTCTCCGGTTGTTTTTCATTCTTTTGCTAATTGCGCGGCAAATTTATGTAAGATTCAGGCAAATTCCAACGCATTCCCGAATCCGCTTTGTTTTGCCAAACCTTGCTTAAAAAGATTATGCGGAGTACATTCAAATCAACTGAAAAATGAAATTAGAGATGCAAAACATCCCTTCAACATTAGAAGTCGAACACCTCATCTGGCAAGAAAATATCTCGCTGTTAGCCGGAATCGATGAAGCCGGGCGAGGACCGCTGGCCGGGCCGGTTGTAGCAGCGGCGGTTATCTTTGAGCCTTACCAATTTATCGATGGCGTGGATGATTCCAAAAAGCTGAAGGCAAAAAAACGAGAGGAATTTTTCGATCTAATTGTCGAAAAATCGTTTACCTATGGCCTCGGTATTGTAGATAGCGTGGAAATCGACAAAGTTAACATCCGGCAAGCGACATTTAAAGCGATGCGGAAAGCAATTGGGTCGCTTTCGCAAAAGCCGGAGTATCTTTTGATTGATGGCGAAGAATTACCGGATAAACTGTTTGCGCAGGAAGCCTTTGTAGAAGGCGACGGGCGGAGCTTTACAATTGCAGCGGCATCCATTTTGGCGAAAGTCACCCGGGATCGTTTAATGATAGAATATCACCAAACATATCCGCAGTACGGATTTGACCGCCACAAGGGTTACGGCACTGCCTTTCATCGGGAGATGATTAAAAAACACGGACCATGTCCAATTCACCGGCGGTCTTTTTTGAAAAAACTGCTTGGAACAGAACGCTGAAAGCATGGGAAGATCGAGAGGCGCTATTAAATAGATTAATTGAATAATCATCTCCGACGCTTCGAACATGTGGTAAATTCTCCGCCTTAGTAAGGCGGAGAATTTGTCTACCTTTCGACGGTCTAATGTTTTATTTTTCTTAGCCTTCTCCTAAGCCTCTAAAAAATCAACCTTTTTGCTTCATCAAAGCCAACAGCGCCTCTATTTCCTCCGATACATACACCCTTCCCTCATCAATTCCCGGGCAGCTTTTTGCGGTTATTTTCCAACGGTATGGCGACTTGAGGTTCTCCGGCCAAAAGGGAAAAGTACGGCATTGCAACGGCCGCACCGGATAAATTGAGCATTGATTGTCTTTGAGAAAAATGCAGTCGCCAACCTTCAGTTGCTCTGAATTATTTCGTAGATCATCCGGCTCGCTGCTTTGAGATAGAATTTCAGGGGAATCTTTTTCAAAAGAGTTCAGGAAGATGGGATTTTCTTCACCGGAGAAATTAGTGTAGGTTTTCAAAAATTCCGTTTCGGAAAGGGATAAATAAGCGGCAATCTTTTGCGCTTCTTCTATCGTTGTTTGCACATAGCCATGCGGGTCGGAGCAGCAATTGCCACACCCGGTGCATTCAAAACGCAATCCTGATTTGTAGAATTTGCGCTTCATCCGATTTCGGGTAATGTTTGCGCGTTGTTGGGAGGCCCTTCTATGGCGGGCAGATCGTGGCGTTGAGAGGTTTCTTCCAGAAAATTTCTAAATCGTTCGATTTCTTCTTGAAATGTGCCGATAACAAACGCTATTACAGCTACATCATCTACAAAGCCGACAAATCCTAACACATCCGGCACAACATCAAAGGGATTGATAAAATAGATTATCGCCACTAACGCTGCAATAACCACTTTCCAGGGAATCCGGCGATATTCGCCGCTGGTATAAGCACGAATCAATTTTATCAAAACCTCGATGTCGCTCCAGCGATTTTGCAGGCGCTGCCGTTCTTTTTTCACTTTCACAACGGTTTGATTTAACAACTGATCAAGTTCATCCTTTTTGCCGATAATTCTTTCTGCCTTGTTTTTTGCGTTGGCAAGGCTATTGGTAATTTTTGATTTATCCTTCATAAAATTGTATTTGCCTTTGGGTTTTGTACGATAACAATATTGGATATGCGTAATTAATTTACTATTTTAGCGCGTTCATTTTCACAAATTTTATAATTGCTTCGCCCAAATATAACCATCCTTTCGGCGGAATTATATTGGTGTATTTTTTTGTGGTAGAGGGGTATTAAAACGAATATGATTGGGTTAGTTTTTAAAATTGTGACCGCTATTTTCTGCCTGATAGGAACCATTGGGTATGGCAAAGCGCTATTTCATTATCTCGGGTTTCATGTAAGAATGATGCCGGAAGGCGTTGTTGTTTTCGCATTGGGGTGTATTTTATATATCATCCTATCGCTTTTGGTTTTCTCCCGCCGGGATCGGTTTTGGAGCATTTTAGAGCATGAGTTAATTCACTTAATTTTTGCAGTGATATTTTTTAAAAAAGTGCATTCTTTTAACGCCATTCGCGGTACCGGCGGCAGGGTGGAAATTGCCAGTAATAATCTTGTAATTGTTATGGCCCCCTATATCTTCCCATTGGCAACCGTCATTCTTTTATTGATAAAACCATCAGTGCCATTTTATTTGCAGTGGGCGTTTAACGGGTTGTTAGGATTTACATTGATGTTTCATATAATCCCTTTATTTAGTGAAATAAATGGAGATCAACCGGATTTGCAAAGCAGTGGAATGCTATTTGCGGTTATCCTGATTTTATTTTTTAACTTATTTTTTATCGGATTGAGTATTGCTTCCCTACAGGGGAATTGGGCGGATATGTGGGATTATGTTCAGTTAGGGTTTTTGGAAAGCCGCTCATCGGTTGAAGACTTATTTAGTTTGTTCTATTTATAGAAGATTCAATTTCTTTTTGGCATTCTGTTTTAGAGCCGGGTATACCCGCTTAATTTCCCCGGTAATAATCTCATACGTTTCGCGATATAGTTCGATGCTCCTGCCATAGGGATCATCAATAGAGTAATCATCATCTGTAACCTCTCGCATATATTCCTTCAGGGTAAAAATTTTGCTGCGAAAATGGGGAAAAATTTGGCACAAATCAAACTTGTGCTGGATTGCCATGCACAATATAACATCGGCCGCTTTCATCAATGGCAAATCGATGGGTTGCGAGATGTGAGCGGAGGCATCGATGCCATGATCTTTGCAAACCACCTGGCTAAAATGCGCAGCAGGGATGCCTTCTATTGCCCAGGTGCCGGCGGATTTGACCTCAAACTGGTCTGCCAAACCATCTTGCTTTAGCAAATGTAGCAGATAATAATGCGCCATGGGTGTACGGCAAATATTCGCTGTGCATATAAAAAGGACATTATACATAATTCGGAGAGGACAGTTTGAGTTTCAACTTTAGAAAAGTAAAAATTTTACGACAATCGAACCAAATAAACAACACGGGAAATTCTTTTTTATTGGAATACCGATTTAAAGAGTTGATTAAATCTTTCGGAAGCCATAGCACCTTCTCGAAGGATTTCATATTTTTTACGGTCGAAATCCACTTTTACAACGGTGGAAGGTGTTTGAAGCTGGCAAGGGCCGCTGTCCAATGTGCAAGCAACTTTCATGAGAATCGTTTCGGAAATCTCGCTGCAAGTAACCGGCGGCACTTCCCCGGAAATATTTGCACTGGTTGTAATCAGCGGCGATTTTGCATGCTGAACCAGCATTTTGCTGATAGTATGATCCGGCAATCGAAACCCAATTTCCCGAAACTCATTCCAATAAGGCAAATCGAAGGTTCTTTTGCGAGCGATTAAAATGGTAATGGGAGCGGGAAAAATTGTTTCGAGAAATTTTCGCATAAGCGGTGTTTCCCAACCGGCAATTTCAACAATATCGGAAACAGACGCCACCATAATTGAATCTGTCTCTTATACACATCTGACGCTGCCGACGAGCTTCTTGGTGT
>CAXHHS010000503.1:0-5662 GCA_964015645.1 uncultured bacterium | reverse complement strand
ATCTACACCACGAAGCTCGTCGGCAGCGTCAGATGTGTATAAGAGACAGGTCTACTTTTTCAAAGAAAAGGTGAATAAGATGAACTTCATCGCTGGTACGTTTAAAATCTTCCTGGTTTGCATTATAATATTCTTCAATTTCCCGGTCGGTAATCGGGTTATCGGGATCGACATTCACATCCAAGAGTTTGGTTGCCAGCATTTCAGACTCGATATTTTGAAGGTGCCAGCGCTCTTTTTCCGATAACTCAAATCCTTCATTAACCGCTTTTTGGGCGAGGGTTTGATTTTCGACCCATTGCTCTACAATTCGTTTGATAAAATGTCTCCGCTCTTCCCCGCCAAGCCCTTCCGGTATTAGCGAAAGGATTGCTTCTCGCAGCAAATACGTATCGCCAACCTTAGCAACAATTTCACCGGGTTGCACACGATCTTCCTGGCAACTCCACGCAGAAACCAGGATTAAAGTATAAATAATAAGTTTTTTCATGCCATTGCTTTCCTTTAACTTAATTCGCGAATTAGTGATTCGTTAATGGAATACTCATACAGTTGGCGAATTTTTTTTAGTTTTGCTTCTCTTAGTGTGTCTTGTTTTTCTTTTAACACTTCCGAACGCACAATCGTCTTCACTTCCTCAAGCGGTTTTAGTGTTTCGGGAAAATACTTACCGGTTTTAACTACATAAAAAGATTTGCCAACCGGAACCGGGCCGGTAAACTGGTTGGCCCCGGCTTCAAAAGCGGCATTTACGACATCCGTATACCGCGATGTGCGATCTTGTATCCCCAAATCAAACCGGCCTTTTCCCCGTCCCGTAAATTCAATAGAATATTGATCATACAACCGTTTGAAATTTGCGCCGGCCCGGGCTTTTCGGAGCACCATTTCCGCTTCCTCGCGAATTTTTAACCCGATTTGTTTGACTTCGATTTTTTCCGGATTTTTGAATTCTTCAGGATGGTTTTCATAATATGTTCTTATTTCTTCTTCGGTTATTTCAACCGGGTTATTTGGGTCTTCCAGGTCAACCATTTTGGAAAGCTGGTTTACTTTAACATTTTGCATCTTTTTTTTGAGGTTTTCATTATTCGTTGCATTTCGAGCCTCGGCCTCTAGCACCCAGGCTTTTAGATTAATGTGCGGATGGATGAATGCTTTTTTTAAATTATCAGCAGATCCCAATCTCCCGGCTTCAGTCTGTAATCGATTGCTATAAATATCGATAAAAATGCCTGCGGTTACATGATAATCGCTAATTTTGGCCAGCAACATACTGCGGTCTTTTTCTGAGAAATCGGCCAATTCGCGGTCTGTTTTAAGACTCCAGTTTTTTAAAATCTCTGCAAATTCGGCAATTTCATGATCAAAATATTCCGCTCCATATTTAGTGGAAAATTTTTTCGAATATTCTTCGAACAATTCAGCTTCTTCATCTTTTGTCGTCGTTCTAAGCAAACTCAGTAATTCTCCCCTGGTGCTCTCAAAATCAGTCGTTTTCGGATTTGTATGCCGCTCCATAATATAAAAGATTAAAACGCCATGCTCGGTTTTAACAGGCTCGGAAACACCTTCAACCGGGAGTGAAAAGACTATTTCTTCTACATCCGCCGGTAAACTTGCGATGGCATAAGGATCCAATATATGGTCACGCCGGCGATCTTCGGTGTAATTCAGCACCACCTTTTCAGGGTTGGGGGTTTTGAGAAGTCGTTTGCGATAATCGGCGGCAAGCTCCAGGGCTTCTTTAACCGAACGATTTCTATGGAGGTGTAAAGCGCCCTTATAGCCGATTCTCAACACCAGCACTTTTAGATCAATAAATTTCCATTCGTAGTATTTCCGCAGTAAATCTTCCGGAATCAGAAGATTTGTGATTAGTTCATCATATAAAACCGTTGCGACTTCACGATTGTATTGTTCCTCAACGCTTCGCTGGTATTCCGGGGTTTTGTCCAACTCGTTTTCCAGCGCAAAAAGATATTTTCGGTGTTTGTCCAATAAGCTTTCCACAGCTGCGCGTTTGTCTTCTAAAGAAATATCGCTAAGGTCTTGGCCGGGAAAGTCTTTTGCCAGTTTTTGTTTAAGTTCTGTAAGTGTGATTGATTGGTCGCCAATTGTTGCAACCGCCTGGTTATTTTCATTGGTTTCGCACTGGAAAAGGATGGGAGTGATTAGCAAACATACAAAGAGACAAAAAAAACGGCGCATTATATATACCCTTTTTACTAAATTTCAGTGACAATTAAGGGGGCAAAAATTAATGAAAGATTAAAGAGGATACAAGAAAAACTACAACGATTTTGAAGGATTATCCTGGCTTTGCAACAGTTGACAGGATTGGCAGCCATCGGATGACTTGATCATCGGCATAAACGATTCGATAAAGTCATAAAGCGCATCGCCCTGACCCGCTTGTGCAAGAAATTCGTTAATACGTGTAACGCTCACTTGAAACTCCTTCCTGTTTTATGATTATTTTGGTGCACAATTTTCACAGTTCTGCAAAATATCCATTCGAGATATTATTTCAATATCTTTCTGTTATTTGAAAACAAGACCACTTAAAAGAGTTCCTGAAAATTGGTACGACTTCTGCAAAGATACCGATAGAAATTATGATATCTCAAATTTAATCGGAAACTAGAAAAAGAGGCACGAACCATGTTTTTATTTAAGACTTTCTTTATGCCAATAAGCATCATTTTTTTGCTATTTATGATTGCTTGCTCCAATGACCCGACATCCGCTATTCCAACCGAAGGCAGCATTAAACTCAGTATTAAAGGTGTTTCGAATGCGGCTAAAACATCATTGAATAAATCCGTAAATAATGTCGTCATCACCAGCGCTCGAATTGTTATCGATGAGGTCGAATTTGAAAGCGAAGCGGATTCTGTCGATTTTGAATTCGAAGAACCATTCGTGCAGGATTTAGCGCTCAATTCCAGCTTACAGGAAATCAACACCGTTCAAGTGCCCTTTGGAACGTACGAGGAAATGGAAGTGGAGATCGACGAACTTGAGGATAAAGATAGCCCCGCTTTTAATCAAAATCCCGATCTGCAAAACTTGAGCATTCGCGTGGAAGGCTTCCTGGGCAATGATTCTTCCAATACATTTATATTTACCAGCGATCTATCGGAAACGCAAGAAAGGGAATTCGATCCGCCATTGGTGTTGGATGAAACATCACCCTCCACCAATGTGGTAATAACTATCGATACCGCCACCTGGTTTGTTGATGATAATGGCGATCCGCTCGACCCAACGGTAGGCAGTAATCGTGACGACATCGAAGACAACATCAAAGCCTCCATCAAAATTTTTGAGGATGAAGACGATGATGGAGAAGATGACGATGGCGACGATGACTAAAGTTATCATTTCTGCGTTTCAGCCGGCGGGCTAATCATAATATGCGCGCGGTGGGTACCGGGATCCATAATCCAGGGCCCGCCGTTTACGGTAGGAGCAGATGGCAGGCCGGTGCTTTCCGTGGTTGCCCAGGGTACATAAACCACATAACGGTAGATCGCATTAACGACCTTGCCGGAGTCGGGATCAAATTTTCCTTCTTTGCCGTACAAAATATGGAGTGTGGAGCCGTTTTCCGGCATTTTCAGTTTGCCGCTTTTGGCTTCTTCGCCACGAATTTCAAACCTTTCCTGAAACGATTTTCCCTCCGCCTTCAATTCTCGCCCGCGGGCCATAAACGGTTCTAAATCTTTGTGGTAGGCGGCGGCGTTAAAGCCTTCGCTAAATGGGTTATCGGCAATACAAATCATACTGTTGGTTCCGGTTCGGAGAGTAACGAATTTTCCTTCGGAATCATAACCCAACACGGTAGCACCTTCGCGAAATTCCGGCGGCGCAGCCAAAACCGCGGCAGCAATTTGATGTTCTTTTGAGGGAATTTCCTGGCTAAAAGCGATGATAGTTGCAAAAAGAAGAAATAATGCTGTGAGTTTCATGAAGCCTCCTGTTATAAATTTTTTTGCACAATGTAATGGGTGCATTATCTTGAAGCAAGATGTTTGTGTTACGCCATTCCTACGAATTTGCCGATTCTACTTTTTAATCGTTAATTTTCAAATAGCAATCTACTTGACAGTTTTTGTAGTATTGTATATACTATCGGTGTGAAAGCGAAAAATAAAGATGTTGAAAATCAACAAAAGAGAAGGAAAACATGAGTATTCGAGCAAAAGTCGTAATCGGAATTGTGATTGTATTCGGGCTGTTTTTATTTTTACTTTTGGCACCAACACAAGAGATTGGTTCCTTTGAGAAGGTGCGTGCCAGCGGAGAGATTAACCAGGCCGTTAATGTGATGGTAGATAAATCGAAAGGGTTTGAAAAAAATCCAGCCGGCCAAATTATATCTTTTTATGCCAGGGATAAAGTCAATAGCGAAGCAAAAATCAACTTGCAAGAACCGGCACCAGCAGAGATTGAAAATGCCCAAATCGTAGAGGTCTTCGGCCACATGCACGGCGATAATTTTATGGCCATTAGGGTTCGAATTATCAAGCCAGCCGGTTAAGAAGAGCCTCAAACTTCAGTTTGAGAACAGCAGAATAATTTGTTTGTGGTTGTTAAATTTAAATCGAAAGAGATTGTTATTCTGCCCATTAATCATTATGTCATAAAATTATCCTCTCGGCATTCCTGTTTTCAGCCACCGAAATACATTTTGTAGTGTTAAATGTCAGCCAAAATACCTACTTTAGGGCATTGCTTTTTGTAAGCTTTCTTGCTAATTATCAAACTGCTTTGGAGGAGCGAAGAATGAAATCTCGTTTTAACCGATTGTTTTACTTGCTGATTTACCTGGTACTGCTTTCCGGAATAGCAACACTTTCAGCGGAAGCCGATTCCACAAAAACCACCGAACCGAATTTCAAAAATTGGGATGTGTCGAAACAATACGGCCCGGCGGATACCGTAGAATTTACCGCCAGTGAAGGCACCTGGATGAACCTCGACGTTAGCCCGGATGGCAAAGAGATTGTATTTGATCTGTTGGGGGATATCTATATTTTACCCATTTCCGGCGGCCAGGCCAAATTACTCAGCGGCGGATTGCCATACGAAATTCAACCGCGCTTTAGCCCGGATGGCAGCAACATCAGTTTTACCAGTGATCGCGGCGGCGGGGACAATATCTGGATAATGAACCGAGATGGCTCCGGCCGGCAGCAGGTAACGAAAGAAGATTTCCGGCTGCTCAATAATGTAATCTGGACTCCGGATGGAAATTACCTGATCGCCCGCAAACATTTTACCAGCCGCCGCTCCCTGGGAGCGGGAGAAATGTGGATGTATCACATCTCCGGAGGCGCGGGGTTGCAAATCACCAAACGCAAAAACGATCAGCAGGATGCCGGAGAGCCGTGCATTTCGCCCGATGGCAAATACCTTTATTTTAGCGAAGATATGAGCGGCGGCAGCACCTTTCAATACAATAAAGATCCCAACGGCCAAATTTATTTCATCCGCCGGTATGAGTTTGAGACCGGTAAACTGACTAATTACATTACCGGCCAGGGCGGTTCAGTGCGACCGCAGGTATCACCAAATGGAGAATATCTTTCCTTTGTGAGACGTGTGCGTTCCAAAACTGTACTTTATATTCATAAACTTAGTACCGGTGAGGAAT
>CAXHHS010000502.1:0-5666 GCA_964015645.1 uncultured bacterium | reverse complement strand
CTGCAACGTTTCCGGCTGAACTTCGCCAAGAATTTTTTTCTCCAGGTAAGCGCGAAACTGTAATCGCATTTCCCGTTCCTCCGGAGGGAGTTCCTGGTATGCTGCCGGCGAGGCCGGTTTGAGCTTTTTCTTAAACCGAAGCAGCGGGCTTTCCACAAATTCGAAAAATTCATGCTGCTGTGCCGCTTGCGATTTGGTCATCCAATTGATTTCACCGAGATGGTTCAGGTAAGTGGAATACTGTTCGCCTTTACTTCCGTTCAAGCTGTTAAAAAACCGCTCATATTCTGCGAGCTTTAGCTCTTGAAGCATTTTATATGGAAAATGAATCCTGTTTGCCATTGTTATAGACCGTACTATTTTTAATACAACTGTGAAATATAATGCAACCTCAAAACTATCGCAAAAGAATAGTAATATGAGTGACACAAGTTAAATTGATTGTATTTCTGTCTTACCCCGGAGGTTTCGAGGCAAATTTTATTTCACAAACTTTTTGCATTTTTTTTTGCTGGCATTTATATTGCCAAGCTCAAATTTTCGCTATTTGCGGTTGACATTAAGGAGTTTTTACGAAATGAAAATGAAAGCGATCCAGGTTCGAAAAGGAAATGTGCTTCAAATTGATAAAGAACTTTACCGTGTTACGGAATCTAACCATGTAACCCCCGGTAAAGGCCAGGCGATGATGCAGGTAAAAATGAAACGACTTTCCGATGGAAATAAAGCCGAAAAGCGATTTCGCCCCAATGAATCCGTCGAAAAAGCCACTCTTTCCACCAGGGAATACCAGTATCTTTACCAGGATGGAAACTCTTATGTTTTTATGGACCTGGAAACATTCGAACAGATTTCTTTAGACACGGAAATGCTGGAAGATAATGTTTACTACCTGCTTCCGGAAACTATGGTGCAAATTCTATTTCACGAAAACCGGCCGATTGGCGTCGAATTACCCGGCTCGGTTGAGTTAAAGGTTGTTGAAACGGAACCGAGTTTAAAAGGTGCAACGGTTTCAAGCTCGTATAAACCGGCAACCCTGGAAACCGGCCTTGCAACACAAATACCGCCTTTTATCGAAGCGGGAGAAATAATAAGGGTTGACACCCGCGATGGTAAATATTTAGACCGGGTAAAATGACCGCTATATTTTTTCGGAACTTCTATTTTTGCGATCAGTTATACCTATTGTTAAATACGAATTTTTGTTATTTGAATGAAGTTTAATTCAATCATTAAGTTTAACGAAACAAATGTAAAGGAGGCCTAAATGAAGCTGGGCAAAATTTGCATCGTATGTTTGATCATTTTAGGAACTGCCGTTATTGCACAAAACGGTATTTCTGAAAATAACGACGCGAAAGAGGCGTTTAACCAGGGAAATAAAGCCTATAAAGAGGGGCGGCTGGATGATGCCATTACCAATTATAACAAAGCAGCGGAAATAGATCCCGCGTTTGCATTGGCTCACTACTGGAAAGGCAATGTATATAAACGGAAAAGAGATTACGTGAATGCTCAAAAAGCGTATGAAACCGCTATTCAAAAAGATAAAGACTTGGTAAAAGCGTACGAACGATTGGGCGATGTTCAAGCAAAACAAAAGAACTACCCTGCCGCGCTTGCAACCTACCAATCCGCCGTTAATATAAACCCGGATTCCAAAAGGGGATTTTATGGAATGGGCGAAGTTCATCGGAGCCAAAATAATCATGCCAAGGCCATTGAAAACTATCAAACAGCTGCCGGATTAAGCCCGTTTAAAGGGTTGTATCATGGGAATACCTTGAAAGGGTTGGGCATCTCTTTTATGGAAAGTTCAAAATACGAAGAAGCTGCCAGCGCACTTTCCGAAGCGGTTAATCATCTCAAAAATAAAGATCAAAAGGGCGATGTTTATTTACGGTTGGGAAATTCCTATAAAGAAATGAACAATTTCGATGAAGCAGAACAAGCCTACAAAAATTGTTTGGCAAATGCCCGGAAAAGTGTTTTAAAAGGCGGCGCTAATTTTGGTTTGGGTGAAACATACAAAAAAAGAGGCAACACCCAGGAAGCCATTAAATATTACCGGGCAGCAACCGCAGATCGAAATTGGAAAAAATCTGCCGAATATGAAATAGATTTGCTTAAAAATCCTGATAAATATAGTCATTAAATTTTTAAACCGTAAAAAATGTATGAAAGGAGCAATTCAGTTTGGTTAATGTAAAAGTTCGAGATAATGAATCATTTGAAAAAGCATTAAAACGATTTACCAAAGCATGTGAAAAATCCGGCTTAATGGCGGAAATTAAAAAACACCAGCATTATGAAAAACCAAGCGAGCGTAAAAAACGCCGCGACAATGCCGCACGCCGGAAAATGCGTAAACTGATGATGGAAAACCGTTAAGTCATTTCAATCTAATTGGATCAAATCTAAAGGTAATCGGATTCAATGAGCCTCGAAAAGCAGTTGACAGAAGATTTAAAAGCGGCGATGAAAGCCCGTGATAAAATTCGCCTTGAAACGATTAGAGGATTGAAATCACAACTCAAAAACAGGCAAATCGAAAAAGGCGAAGCATTAACGGATGATGATGCCATCAAAGTATTATCCAATGCCGCGAAAAAACGCAAAGAGGCGATTGAGCAGTTTAAATCACTGGGACGTGAGGATCGCGCCGAAACGGAATCGCAGGAATTAAAAATAATTGAATCCTATTTACCGGAGCAGATGAGTGAAGCTGAAATTGCCCGGCATGTAAATGCCGTTATTCAAGAAGTGAATGCGGCATCGATGAAAGATATGGGGAAGGTAATGGGTGCGGTGATGCCGAGAGTTAAAGGGAAAGCAGACGGTAAACTGGTTCAGCAAATTGTTCGTGAAACGCTAAACTCCCTCTAAAAATGACGATCTTAGACATTGTTATCGGCCTGGTTTTGGCTGCTTACGTTATCCAGGGTCTCCGAAAAGGGTTTATCCATGAAACTATGGGACTTGTGGGTATTTTGGGCGGCGTTGTTGCCGGCATATTAGGCGCCGGGTTTATTAGCAGCCAGGTAACGGATATACTGCCGGATTTCCTCGGCAAAGCCGTTGCCATTCACCTGATAGCGTTTATTGCGCTGTTTGTTTTGTTTTATTATTTATCCCGCAAATTAGCGAATTTATTAAAAAACGTTCTTGAAAACCTTTTTCTCGGTTGGTTGAACCGGCTGATGGGGGCAATTGTGGCCGGGCTTAAAGGTGCGCTAATTCTCAGTCTGGCGTTTCAGATTATTGCCTTTACCCCAATTGATGATGTCAAAAGCTTTCAAAAGCAGCAAAAGAAAAGCGCTCTTTATGAGCCGTTGTATGACTTTATCCCGGCACTTTATGATTTAATCGGTTCGCCGGATAAACTGCCTAAAGATGTGAAGAAGATTCTTGAGAAAACCAAAAAGAACCTTGTGGATGATACCATCGACGAATTAAAACGTGAATTTTAGATGGCTTTATTGTGCAGATAGATTATTTTAATCGAGATTTAACCTCTCTCCAGCAATTAGAATTCCCCCGGATTATTGAAAAATTACACGCTCTTTTATCGACTCCCTTTGGTGTGGAGAAACTAAAAGAAGTCGATTTTTCCGCCGATCAGAACATCGTGCAAAAAAGGCTGGATGAAGTTTCCGAGATGTTAGGATTGCTGGATGCCGGGCATTCGGTTTCGCTCGGCGGATTTTCCGATATCCGCGCCCATTTGGATAAAATAAAACCGGAAGACGCCTACCTGGAACCGGAAGCGCTTCTCGAAATTAAGAGCAATTTGCAGCGGATGATGGAAATTGCCCACTTTTTTCGCGAGCACAAAGAAGTGACGCCATCTGTTCAACGTTACGCTGCCGGAATCCATTCGCATCGAAACATTATCAAAGAAATTGATGGAACCATAGATCGCTCCGGGGAGATTTACGATAATGCCAGCGCGGAATTGCGCCAAATTCGCATTAAGATTCGCTCGTTAGAATCCGATCAAACCAGGACACTTAGAAAACTTCAGCAACGCTATTCGGAATATTCCCAAGATGAAATTGTTACCTTGCGCGATGGCCGCATGGTTCTGGGAATTTTACCGAGTTTTATCAACAAAGTAAATGGCATTGTGCATGGCACCTCGGCATCCGGCGCAACGGTGTTTATGGAGCCGATGGAAACACTGCAAATCAGCAATCAAGTCCAGAATCTGAAAATTCGCGAGCGCACCGAAATCATCAAAATCTTGAAATTTCTCACCGGGTTGGTGCGCGAAATTCGTGATGATATTTTTTATGGTATGGAAAATCTTGCCATCCTGGATGTCATCTTAGCAAAAGCGCGATTATCAGGAGAGCTGCAAGGCCACATGCCGAAAATAAGCGAGCGGCCTTATCTCAAAATCAATAATGGAAAACATCCCCTGTTGATTTTAAAAATGGGACCGGAGAACGTAGTGCCATTGTCCCTGGAACTCGGCAGCGATTTTTTTACATTAGTGATTACCGGCCCCAATGCCGGCGGAAAAACCGTGGCGATGAAAACCATCGGCCTTTTGATTTTGATGACGCAAATCGGTATCCTGATCCCGGCTGATGCGGATAGCGAAATTCCATTGTTATCGGAAGTTTTAGTCGATATCGTCGACCGGCAATCGCTTGAACAAGATCTCAGCACCTTTTCCGCCCATATTGTACGCTTAAAAGAAATCCTGGAAAAATCCGGCCCCAACTGCCTGGTATTATTGGATGAGGTCGGCACCGGAACCGATCCCAAAGAAGGGTCTGCGCTGGCAATTTCACTGCTTTCGGAACTCACGAAAAAACAGGCACTTACCGTCGCAACTACTCACCACGGGGAATTAAAAGCCTTTGCCCACCAGGAAAGACAGGTCGAAAATGGCTCCATGGAATTTGACCTGGAAACGCTTTATCCAACCTATCGCTTGCGAATCGGGGTGCCCGGCAGCAGTTACGCAATTGAAATAGCCCGGCGTTACGGCCTCCCAGAACCGTTGATTGAACAAGCCAGGAAAAACGTCGGCAGCGAAAAAGATAAATTGGAAGATTTGATTTTAAACCTGGAAGCACGCATTCAAAAAATCGATAGAGAGCGCGGCGAGTTAAGCATTCAACTTTCCAAAGCGGAAATGGCGCGCAATCTATACGAGCAGCAGTTAAGCGAATTAAAGAAAAACAAAACCGCTTTAAAAGAACAGGCCGCGGCAGAAGCGGATCAAATTTTAAAGGACGCTAATGCCATTATCGAACGCACTGTTCAGGAAATTCGTCATAGCGATGCTTCCAAAGAGGCGATCAAATCTGCCAAATCTGCCATTGCAGAAAAAAAATCACAAGTGCATTCGCTGCTCAAAAAACCGGAAACGCCCAAACCATTGCCGGAAACGTTAAAAAAAGGCGATATTGTCTGGATCGAAAGTTTAAAAGAAGAAGGCGAATTGCAGGAAGATTTAAAAAACAAACGCAAAGTTCGGGTGCAAGTTGGCAATGTTACAATGACACTCGACGCTGCCGGCATCCGAAAGTCGGATAAAAAACCGGCCAAAAGCAAACCAATACGCACGATTTCCGCCGCCCATGTAGATGCCGCTCCCGCCGACATCACCCCGGAATTTGATTTACGCTGCCTCGAGTCCCAGGATGCCA
>CAXHHS010000501.1:0-5673 GCA_964015645.1 uncultured bacterium | reverse complement strand
CTGCTTTCATCCTCTTGTTGCAATTTTCCTTCTGGCTTTCCAATATTGAAAGATATTCACGAATTTGGTTTATTTTTCTGTGCAGCCTTTCGACACTCAAAATCACTCTCCTGTAAACAGTTTTCGTTGAAATCTGAAATCAAGATAACGATGGTGCATCATTACTTCATAATAGTTTCTTAGATCAGTGTCTTTATCGGCCAAAACGCTTCCCTTGTTGATAATATCCTCGATCAAAAAAAGATTTCGGTTTTATCTAAAAACGTAATATCGAGGTTTTCCAACCGGCACTTTTTGCTAATCCGGTGGATAATTCCGAGGCGTTCGTCCAAAGTCAATTGCTTTTGAGGGTAAACTGCAATATCCATATCGCTTAACGCTGACATATTGCCGGTTGCTGCGGAACCGAAGAGATAGGCGAAAACAATCTTTGTCTCTTCTGATTACGCTATTTTTAGTTTGGAAGTATCAAATTTCGACATAAAGTGAAACCATACTATTTTTTTATTATCGATGAATTTACATATCAAAGCGCCGTTTGACAAACAAAAGGAATCAAATTGAGCAATTCAAATTCATCTTTTATTATCTTTGATAATTCCATAAATTCGGCATCGGTTTTACGATATGAAGAGTTAACATGTTTAATATTATCGAGAACGTCTCACTTAAAATAATGTCTTACAACAGGCAGCGATTTTTCACCTTTTAAGAGTTACACACCCGATGCCAGGCAACCTCCTCGAAAATTTGAATTCTCCTCAACGCAATGCAGTCGAACATCTAAACGGGCCGCTATTAATTCTTGCCGGCGCCGGCAGTGGTAAAACAAGAGTATTGACTTATAAAATCGCTTATTTGCTGGAACAGGGAATCGTGCGCCCCTGGGAAGTGCTTGCGGTTACTTTTACCAATAAAGCTGCGGGGGAGATGAAACACCGGGTAGAAGAATTGATTAAATTTCCCGTAGATGGCATGTGGATCGGCACATTTCATTCCATCTGCGCGCGAATTTTGCGGGTGGAAGGGGATCAGTTAGGCTATACCAGCAATTTCACCATTTACGATGCCGATGATCAAATCCGTTTAATTGGGCAGCTAATGGATGCCATGAATATCGATTCGCAAAAGCTGAAACCACGGCAGGTGCAATACAAAATCAGTGCAAATAAAAACAAGGTGCGCGGTCCTAAAGCGTTTGAACAAAGCGCGGTTGATTTTACGGATCGTAAAGCTGCCGAAATCTATTGGGAATACGAGGCAGCCCTGCGGCGCAATAATGCCTTCGACTTCGATGATTTGATTATCAAACCGTTGGATATTTTTACGCAGAAGTCCGATATTCTGGAAAAATATCAATCCAAATTCAAGTATATTT
Source organism: uncultured bacterium (assembly GCA_964015645.1). Lineage (GTDB taxonomy): Bacteria > Calditrichota > Calditrichia > RBG-13-44-9 > J075 > CAXHHS01. The sequence goes on along the minus strand of CAXHHS010000501.1, from coordinate 4,295 downwards.
TAGTGGATGAATACCAGGATACCAATAAAGCGCAGTATTATTTTATTAAACAGCTTTCCGCCGCCCATCGCAATATTTGTGTGGTTGGGGACGAAGATCAAAGCATCTATCGCTGGCGGGGAGCGGATATTCAAAATATCCTCAGTTTCGAGAAAGATTATCCCGAATGCGAGGTAGTGCGGTTGGAACAAAATTATCGTTCCACCCAAACCATTTTGGATTCTGCTAATGCCGTTGTTGCCAATAATCTAAAACGCCTCGGCAAAAATTTGTGGAGCCAAAAAGACGCCGGGGAAAAGGTACGCGTCATCGGTAATTACGATGCCGAACAGGAAGCGCAACAAGCCGCCGGAATTATTCGAAATGAGATTTCGCAAAACGATCTATCTTACAAAGATATTGCGATTTTATACCGCACTAACGCCCAATCGCGAGTATTGGAAGATAAATTGCGACGTGCGAATATTCCTTACATCATTGTCGGCGGCACAAAGTTTTACGATCGCAAAGAAGTGAAAGATATTTTAGCCTATTTACGAATTCTAGTAAACACTCGCGACGCCGTTGCCCTGCGGAGAATCATCAACTACCCGACGCGTGGAATTGGGATGACGAGCCAAAAACGCCTGGAAGCTTTTGCACGGGAAAATGAGTTAAGCCTTTATGATGCGATCCTCGACGTCGAGCGAATCGATACGATATCCGGTGCCGTGGTCGGTAAAATACGCGGGTTTGTAAATTCAATAGAAGAAATTCGAAAAACCATTAGCGATTTGAATGCGTTGGAAATTGCCACGGAAGTCGTGGATCGGTTTGGGTTAAAAAGCGCTTATGAATACAGCCAAACCCCGGATGATCAAACGCGCCTGGAAAACGTGAATGAATTGCTGAATAGTATTGCCAGCTTCACCGAAACTAACCAGCAGTCCGATGCTTCTTTAGGGAAATACCTGGAAGAGGTTGCCTTGTTTACTGATATTGATCGCTGGGATCCCAACCACTCTGCTGTTACATTGATGACGCTGCACAGCGCAAAGGGATTAGAATTTCCGGCTGTCATTATCGCTGGCCTGGAAAACGGTTTGTTTCCACTGGCTCGATCTTTTGATAATACGGAAGATTTGGAAGAAGAAAGACGGTTGTTTTACGTGGGAATGACGCGTGCCAAAGAAAACTTATACCTGTTATGGGCACGCCAGCGGCGGAGATTTAGCGGCAATAGCAGTGGTATGTCCTTTCGCAGCATGCCATCGCAATTTTTGAAAGAAATTCCGGCGAATTATAAATCGGACGAAACTGTTTTTAATGAACTGGAACACGGATACCGCCGAAAATCCGATTACAAAATGCGCACAAAAGAAAAACAATCTAACGCGGGAACTTACGCCGCCAGTATGCTGAACAACGATAAATATAAAATTGGCGATTGGGTGGTGCACGAAGAGCACGGAAAAGGCCAAATCCTGGGTATAGAGAACAGCAGCGCCGGAACCAAACTCTCTGTTTTTTTTCGAAATAGAGGGTTGAAAAAGATTATTGCAGAATTGGCGAATTTGAAAAATGTGGAATAATGGAAATAAGGGGATTCTCGTATGCAAATATCAGTTGAGCAATTTAAAACGAAATACATCAAACTCATGGATGAAGTTCAAAAATATCATCGAGAGATCGTAATTACAAAACTTGGTAAACCTATCGCGAAACTGGTTCCCATACTTGATAAGTCTAAAAAAGAGACTCTTTTTGGCTATATGAAAGATTCTGTTTCCATTCATGGTGATATCGTAGAGTCAACTGGCGAGAAGTGGGACGCAGAATGACTAAAAAAGGCTCAAGGGATTTAGTAGTGCTTGACACCCATACATGGATATGGCTTATCAATGGCAATGAGCGTTTAATATCTTCTGAAAGTTTACAATCGATTGAAAAAGCGGCTGAACTTTCATTAGACGCGAGTTTGATAACTCAGGATAGAAAAATTTTGCAATACAGTCAATCAACGCCTTTGAAAGTTGTTACGATATAATTTTTACTTCTACAAAGATCATCAAATATCAAGGATAGAAATACTATGAGTTCTATTAAAAGATCAATAACAACCGGGATCGCAATTACCTTAATGTTTTGCAGCGGTTTTGCCCAACAATACAACGAAAGTAACGATTTTTCCTACGCGCTTCGGTTGTATAACGAAGCATTTTATGACATCGCAGCCCAACAGTTTTCTACCTTTATCAACCGTTATCCTTCAAGCGTGCAACAGCCGGATGCCCGCTACTACCTGGGCGATGCCTTATTTAGAATTGGCGAAATCGAAAATGCTCGTATTGAATTTCAAGCCCTGGCGGTTGGTTCGCCAGACCACAACCGCGCCCCGGAAGCCTGGATAAAAGTCGGCGAATGTTATGAAGCGTTAAATAAGCCGGAAGAAGCTGCAAAAGCCTACGAAACCGTCAAAATTTTATACCCTTCCGATGCGCGTGCTCCCAATAGCCTGTTAATGGCGGCAACAGTCTATATGCAAATCGATCAATTGATTCGCGCAGAGCAAATTGTAAAAGAGTTTATTGATCGCTACCTGGAGTCTTCCGAATATCCGCGCGGGCGAATTTTATACGCCAATATCCTGTTGCAAAAAGGCGAATTCGAAAGAGCTGGCAGCGAGTTTCAAAAAGTTATCAGCCTGACGGAAAACAAAAACTTTCGAGCAGAAGCACGGTTGGGAGAAGCTGCTGTTTATCAACAATTGGGATTAACCAACCGCGCTATTTCGACATTACAGGAAATTTTACAACCGCAATTTTCAACCGCCCTGGGATTTGAGGCATTAACGGCATTAACGCGAATCTATCAACAAGAACACCGTTGGGAGGATGCTTTAAACCTGCTTCGGGCAGAATCTTCAAAGTATACACAAAGCAAACAACGAAATCGAATAAGTTTGATGCAGGCACGTACTCACTTTCTAAAAGGCGACTATTTTGCTGCACGCCGGCTGTTGGAAGGAATCGATATTTCCAATAATAATAGTATGTTAGCGATTACGGTACGCTTTTATTTAGCCTGCTGTTACCGGGAAGAACAAAAATCGAATGACGCCGAGAGAGAATTTCAGGCAGTATTAAAAATGGAAAATCAATCGGAATTATCGAAAGAATTTAAACAAGCGGTGCTTTTTAACTTGGCCAACCTTTATATACAACAAGGTGATTTTCAGAATGCTCGCAGCTTTTTGTTAGAATACGAAACAGCAAATCCTCGCGATCCGAATATCGAAATGCTCCATCGCTCGCTTATCAAACTGGCGTTTGATGCGAATTTACTTTCGGCAGGCGTGGATGAGCTTCAACGATTTAAAGGCCGCTACCCGGCATCATTGTACCGCGACGATTTAATTTTCGAAGCCGGTAAAGCGTTTTTTGAAAATCGCCAGCACGACCGCAGCTTAATTTTCTTCGAACAAATTGCGGATGAGTATGTCTGCTCCTCACATTGGGATTCCAGCAAAGCCTATATCAATTTTACGGAAACATTTTATACCCGCGGGCAGAATACCGGCGTCTCGGAAATCGCAAAATTAATGGGTAAAATGCTGACCGGGGAAGACCGCAATAAATTGATGTTCGAATTGGGGCGAATTTATTTGACCGACTTGAAAGAATATGAAGAAGCCGCCAATATTTTCGAAAAATATATCACCACTTCCGGTAATGACTCCGTTGCCGCTGCCGAAGGCTACTATTATTTAAGCGAAAGCTACCTTCGGCTTGCCGAATATAACGGTTTCTTGAACACCGGCGATGCCGGCTATCAGGAAAAAAGTGCAAGCACTCTTAAAGATGCCATCAAATATGTAAAATATACACCACAACCGGATACCTTAACTTATCGGTTTTTGATGGCAACAGTGCCGCCGGAATCCACGCCGGAGGATCAATTGGTGAAATTTTGGGGACATTTTGCCAACAACTATCCGAATTCGCACCTTTTACCGGCTGTGACGCTGGAGCTTGCCGATGCTTTTTATGCCGCCGGCGATACAAGTCAAGCCATTCAACAACTGAACCGGGGTATCGATGTTCGTAAAGATGAATTTTCTACCGGCGTTGCGTATTGGAAAAAAGCACAATTATTAACCGCGCAAGGACAATGGGCGAATGCCGCGCAAACATTAAAAGATTTTCTATTGGAATTCCCCAAACATCCTTTCCAGGTGCAGGGATATTCGAAGTTAGCCGAACATTATGCGCCTGTCTCTTATACACATCTGACGCTGCCGACGAGCTTCTTGGTGT